>JANMFT010000451.1:0-24316 GCA_031374255.1 Limoniibacter sp.
TACAGATAAAATGGCGTTAATGGCGCTGGCGCATGGTTTTGTTTTTCCTTCGCACCTAAGATCAGAAGCCTTTGGGGTGTCATTGCTCGAGGCGGCGATGTGCGGCCTGCCGATGATCAGCTGTGATATCGGCACCGGCACCAGCTTTGTGAACATCCACAACGAAACCGGCCTTGTGGTGCCGCCAGCTGATCCTGACGCGCTGGCCGCTGCCATGAACCGGCTGGCTGGCGATATGGACCTATCAAAAAGCTTTGGCGCTGCTGCGCGCAACCGGTTTGTGAGCCAGTTTACGGCAGCGCGGATGGCGAAGGCCTACGTGGAAGTTTACCAGCGTCTCTCAGCCCAGAATGCCAAGAGTTGGTAACCAGATTGACAGCATAAGATCAATATCGCAGTGGTGCAGCAGTAATTGTTGCAGGATTATTTCCATGACCAAAAGTCTGTATGCCAAGCCGCTGGATGTGAAACGTCTCGATGATTGTTACTTTTATCATACGATGGACATTCCCGGATATGGGCGTGTTGACGGAGAGTGGGATTTAACAAAGGCAACTTCCGAATATCTTGGAAATGTTGATTTTAAGGGCAAACGCATTCTCGAAGTTGGGCCCGCGAGCGGGTATCTGGCATTTGAGATGGAAAAGCGTGGTGGCTCTGTTGTTTCTGTAGACGTCGATGATGATTTTGTTTTCGACGTTGTTCCGTTTCCCGGCCTTGACCATAAAGCGTTGAGCGACGGGTTCGTCGGCGCTCAGAAAAAAGTTCAAAACGGATATTGGCTCACACACAAAGCCTTAAATTCAAAAAACCAGGTTCACTATGGCTCAGGTTATAAAATTCCAGCGGAACTTGGAAAGTTTGAAATTGGCCTGCTGGCATCCATCCTGTTGCACAATGCCAATCCGATCAAAATTGCCGAACAAGTGGCGCGATTGACAACAGACAAACTTATTATTGTCGATTTATGCCACGGTGAAATCGAAGGCGCTGGAAACATTCCAACAATACAACTCTACCCGAGCGCAGAAAATGGCATCTGGCACACGTGGTGGCGGTTTTCAGAATCGTTTTTTGTGGAATTGTTGAAAATACTGGGATTTCCAAAAGTGACCGTCACAAGAAGTACTCAGTATTATAAAATATACCCTTTTACATTGCATACCATTGTTGGCGAGCGCTGAGTAATTCAATGTAAGGATTCGGGTCAAAAGTCTTATGATTTCACTTCAAGAATCAACGCCTAGTATGGTTCCGTTGGTCGATCCGAGCCTATTTGGGCCAACAATAGAACAGATGCTGTTCCACCATGTTGTAGCGGGCCGGGTGCATGAGCCTGACTTCCATTATTTCCGCAATCTTGGGCCTGCGGATGTATTTTGTGATATTGGTGCAAACCTTGGCTCAAGCGTCATCTCGCTTGCTGCGGCAGGCGGGCGCTGCCCCGTGCACAGTTTCGAAATCAATCCGGCGCTTTACCCTGCTTTGCGCAAGATGGCTGCGACAACACCAAACCCTTGGCAGTTGCATGAATATGGTTTGGGTGAACGTAAAAGCTTGGAATCGATATATATCGCCAAAGCGGGCGATCTTTATATTCTTGGCGAAGGGACGATGCGCCTCGACTTTTTGCAGGAGCCAGCCTCGTTGGAACGCCTGCGGTCCTACACTGTTGACGGCAAAGTATTTGTCGGACGCATGGAGGTTGAGGTGCGCCGGTTTGATGATTGCGGCATCATTCCGACCCATGTGAAAATGGATGCTGAAGGCGCGGAGGTGACAGTTCTCAAGGGCATGCCACAAACTTTGTCGGAACACCGCCCCGTAATGATGATTGAAAACGGCGACAGCACGCATGTCGACGATATTATGTTTGCCTATGGCTACAAGCCATTTCAATATAACGTTGAAGCGGAGGCGCTTATACCCCGCGTTCAAAATGTGCAAAATTCATTCTATGTGCATGATACGAAGTTGAAAGAAAACGGTCTTGGCTAGCACCTGATTAAATGGCGAATTGGCAGTTAATCTGAACAGGCAATACGTCTCAGTATGATACGCCATCGGCAAAGAAATTTTCGACGCTTTAAAGGGTAATTTGGCTGGCATGACACTTCTCCCTGATCTGTTAAGACACCAAGAGGCCAATGGCGGTCCGCATCGTTCCGGCACCCTTTCAGCGGGGCCGCTCAAGCGCATTGAAGATTTGCTGGCAACCGGCTTTGACGGGGCCCCAATTCGGACAGCAGAAACCGGTTGCGGCGCTTCCACGGTTTTGTTTGCCCACTATTCATCAGAGCATCATTCCTACACTTTAGATGACACAGCTCACCCGAATTCCAGCGTAAACTACGCAAGAAAATTTCACTCTTTTGACGATGAAAAAGTAAAATGGCACTTCGGCCCCACGCAGCGCACTTTGATTGCCGAGCCACCTACCGGTAAATTTGATATGGTGCTTCTGGATGGTCTACACGGCTATCCGTGGCCGGAGTTTGAGTACTCGTTTTTTTACCGCTTGCTGAAGCAAGACGGCATTCTCATTTTAGATGATATTCACATTCCTTCTATTCGAAACATGTTCACATTTCTTGCCGAAGACGACATGTTTTATCTGGATTCAGTTGTGTACATGACCGCATTCTTCCGCCGTTCGGACATACCGCTTTTCCTGCCGGATGGAGATAATTGGGTAACGCAGCGTTATAATGTTCAACAATTTCCCGCACCTTACCCACTTCGCGGAATGGCAGTGCACAAGGAACTAACCGTCACACAGGACAATATTGGTGCACTCAAGCAATATGTGAAACGTGGCTTCACTACATTTAACGGCGACATGTCCACAGAGGGGCGCCTTTCAATGCTTGAAGTGCCCTTTACTTCCCCGATGTCCGGGACATGCCGGATAAAAATTACAATCAACCCGTTATTTGCCGATGACCGCAACGGTGCTTTAGTTGAACTCTATATCAACTACGAATTTGCAGGACGGTTTGATTTAACAGAATCAAACCCGATTGAGATTGAGGCGAAAATTGCACTGAATGATGCAGATCAAATTGAAATTAAATTTCACAATGCTGGATTGGTTGCCTTTGAAGATTTAAAACAGAATTCTAACCGGAACATTGTGGATAAGCGCCTGATGAACTTTGTGATTACGCATTTTAGCCTCTCGGTTGATTAAAATTCAGTGTGTCGTCCGTGAACGTTGCGCCACCAGTGTCGCGATCACAGCAAAGATGAAAAATGGCAATTGTTCGATTTGACAATCCGCCAGTAAGACTGTTTTAGACGACTAGAAAAATGTGGAGTTGCCAAGCATGACGCTTATCCCCGAACTCGTTAAACATCAGCAGGACAATAGCGGCCCTCATCGTGCTGGAACTTTGTCCGCAGAACCGTTGATGCGTATCGAAGAATTACTGGCAACAAATTTTAAGGGGAAAACGATCCGGACCGCTGAAACCGGTTGTGGTGCTTCAACTGTATTGTTTGCGCATTACGGCGCAGAGCATCACGTCTATGCCTACGATGATACGGTTTACCCTAATTCCAGTGTCAATTTTGCTAAAACTTTCAAAACATTTGACGGCAAAAAAGTGAACTGGCATTTTGGTCCTACCCAGCAAACACTCGTCAAAAATCCGCCCTCCGGCAAATTTGACATGGTGTTGATTGATGGGCCGCACGGCTATCCTTGGCCCGAATTTGAATATGCATTTTTCTATCACCTTCTGAATGAAGGCGGCATCTTGGTGATTGACGACATTCATATCCCCACGATCCGCAATATGTTCACATTCCTGGCAGAGGACGATATGTTTTTCCTCGATTCAGTAGTGCTCACAACCGCGTTTTTCCGACGTACCACGATGCCGGTATTCCCGCCTGATGGCGATCATTGGTGGACACAGCGCTATAACATTCAGCAATTTCCTGCGCCCTACCCGCTTAGCGGAATTGAAGTGCGTAACCAGCTGGCTGTTTCTGCTGCAAAAATCAGCGAACTCAATCCCTATGTGAAACGCGGTTTTACTCAATTTAAGGGTAAGCTGGCGACCGAAGGCCGTCTATCGATGATTGAGGTGCCATTCAGCTCGCCCGTCACCGGCAAATGCCAATTGAAGTTGGAAGTCGAGCCGCTGTTCGCCGAACAACGCCCTGGCGCAGCGGTTGAAGTCTATCTCAACCACCAATTGGCGGGCACCTATGATTTAACCAAGGCCAAAAAACTGGTCATCGAGGCCGCGATAGATGTCAAAGATACTGTGGCCGTGGAAGTTAAGTTCCACCATATCGGGCAAATTGTGTATGATAAACTGAAGCACGATATGCCACTAGTTATGGTTGACCAGCGGCTTTTAAACTTTGCCGTCACAGGTTTTAGCCTTGGAATCGGACGCTAACTCAGCCGTTCTTCATACATTGCGCGGGTGGCGGCGGCATTGTTTTGCCAAGTGTAAATTTGCGCTTGGGTGCGCGCAGCGTCAGTGATAGCTGCACGCGCTATTGGGGGCATATTTATCATTTTGCGTATTGCCTCGCACCAAGCCTCTGCCCGAAGAGTTTCTACAAAAGCAATTGTATCGCCGCCGACTTCTCTCAACACAGGAATATCTGAAGCAATGACAGGCGTGCCGCATGCCATTGCTTCCACCACTGGCATACCAAAACCTTCATAGAGAGACGGGAACAAAAAAGCTGACGCATTCGCGTAAAGCCTCCGCAAGAGGCTCTCAGGTAAATAGTCAGCAATAATTAAACTGCCCTCCTCGCGCAGTTTAACAGCCCGTTGAACATCATTTTGGCCCCAGCCATAGTGCCCGACTATGACAAGGGGAAAGGCCGCGCGCTCATCAGCGCGCAATTGCCCGTACGCTTCCAGCAATGTTCGATGATTTTTGCGCGGCTCTAAAGTGCCAACGGTCAACATATATTGGCCGGGCTGCAAAATTCGGTCGGCAATCTTCAATTGCAAAGGGGCGATGGCTTTCTGAAAGAAAGAAGCGCTGATCCCGGGCGAAGTGATCCGGATGTGCCGCCTCGGATAATTATAGACCTCTGAAATCTCGTCAGCACTGAAATCTGATATCGTGTTGATCAACGGATAATCATGCAACTTCGCCAATCTTTGATTCAGCCATTCAATCCGTTCTTTGGGGTGCGTTTCTGGAAATCGCACATGAGACAAGTCGTAGACCAACGGTATACACGGTATTTTGGTTGTAGCCGGTGGCATAAAATTAAGTGCATGAAACAAATCGAGCGGCGGTATTGATTGTTCGAAACGAACAGCTTTGGCTTTGCGGAACGCCATTCTGAGCGGCTTAAAACTGCGGGCAAATTGGTAAAGCTGTCCTTCCAGAGCATTTGCACTGTTTCCCTCAACATTGAGATGTTGAAGCAACGCTTCTTGCAATGAAGAAAAGCGAATTCCGTCAAATGACTTCAGGTCTATGTCTGAATGGTTGCTTTGTAGCGCATTGGCCAAGCCAAGAGTGTAATTTCCAACACCCGTCAGCCTGGTTCGCAGTGCTGTCGTTTCAAGGCCAACCCGCACTTAGTTAGGCAACTTGTGGGTTTGGTGGGTTTGCGCCGCTCATAATCATTTCATAATTAGAAATACCATCGGTAAGTCCGCCATCAAAAACAACGCGCCCATGCACCATGACAATTGCCCGATTGCAAAGCGTGCGTGCCATTTTGATATCGTGGCTGGCAAATACCAAAATACCGGCGTTGGCAGCAAATGAAAGAAGCCGGGTCTGCGCCTTGGCAATAAACCCGGCATCGCCGGTACCAATGCCCTCGTCAAGCAGGAGAATATCAGGGCGAATCAACGTTGAAATTGAAAATGCCAAACGTGTTTGCATACCGGCAGAATAGGTTCGCATTGGCAGTTCAAGAAAGGCTCCAAGTTCAGCAAACTCAGCAACCTCGTCAATACGGCTGTCGATCTCTTTCATTGTCATGCCAAGGCAAAGACCGCGCGCAATTATGTTTTCAACACCCGTCGCATCGAGATCAATGCCAATAAATGTGTCAATCAAAGTGCCGATTTTTCCGCAGGTGCGGATTGCACCGCTGGTCGGGCGATAAACGCCCGCTAAGGTACGCAACAATGTACTTTTACCTGAACCATTGTGGCCAAAAAGCGCAACGCGCTCGCCCTTACCAATGTGGATATTTACATCGGAAAGCGCACGTACTACCAACGAGTCATCCGAGCCGCGCATAATCTGCCCCCCGGTTGCGATCGACAATAACTGTTTTTTCATCGACCGCGCGCTGGCTTGGTAGATTGGAAAATCAATGCTGACATTCGTCAACTTTATATCAACGGCTGATGATGCAGTTTCAAGTTGATTTACAGCGAGCAGCTCGGGCAAGTCGAAGCTGTCATGCATGACATTTGATGAAGACATTTTTGAAACTTCCTATCACCACTCACAGCCAATAGCTTAATCGGTGCGCTTTCAATTTGTAGAGGTAAAGTGTTGCAGCTGACCCAACAATAAGCATCGCAACCACGACACTGTAATTCAGAATTGTTGGCGTCAGGTTCAACATTGGTGCGCGCACAACCTCAACCAAGTGATAAAACGGATTGAAATCCACAATATGCGGGCGTTTACTGACTTGATCGGCATGCCAGATTATCGGTGTCACGAGGTATGCTACAGTCATCAAGTTGACAATTGCAGTCGGGACATCCCTGTATCGGCTTGATACAACACCAAGAAAAAGCGACATCCAAACCAAATTAAGCACTATTAAAATCAGCCCGGGTATGATCAATAGAATATTAACCGAATAAGCCTGCGGAAATATAATATACACAAGAGCAACAATGATAGCGTTATGAGCAAGTAATAACAAATTTCGCAGTATCAATTGATATAAATGCGTACTAAGTGGCATAGACAAATTGCGAATATAGCTAACAGCACCAGTAAAAACAGAACAGCTGTCTATTAATGTTGTTGAAATAAAGGACCATAACACAATACCGGTAGAGACATATGGTAAATATGAATTCAACTCCACGTTAAAAATGCTACCGAACACATATGCAAATGCTGCAACCATAATCCCGGTCGAGAATGTGATCCATAATGGCCCGAGATAAGTCCGGCGATATTTAAGCCGGATATCCATAAAGGCGAATGTTGACCAGACGTCGCGGCGTTTGAAACCATCAACCAAATCTTTCATGGCAAACGCGCCGGTTCGCGCCGCATCAAAGCTAACAACGGGATTAGGCTGCATTATTTCGTCCATCGCTGATTTGCCGTTGCACTACCAGCCAATGAAGATGGGGTAAAGCAATATTGCCCGAAAAATAAGCCCGCCTATATTACATATCTTAGACCAACCCAAATATTACAATATCTTTCATTGATTGTCCGTCCGGTAGCATATGCTGTAGAATTCGGCCGGTTCAAAAGCTGGATCATTTTGTGAACACTTTAAGCCATCAGCAAATATTGCATTCCGCACGAGCCGGCTTAATGCGGATGTGCAATAAATTTTTATTCCAGTTTGAAATCGAACTCATGCACTTTTCTAAAATTAAAACGCTTGTGAATATGAAACTGCGCTCACTTCTAGCGCAAGACAAGCAAGACGACCATGCCACTACGAACGTACAACGATTGTTCGCTTTGCCATCCAATCTTGATCTTAGTCACCTTCAACCTGTGGTATTTGCCGGTGGCTTACCCCGCAGTGGGACCACTTTCCTTGAGGCAATCCTTCAAGCGCATCCGCAAATTATGTGCATGCAGGAGTTTATGCCGTTAAAAACAGGTGTTTTTGCAGAATTTATGGGTTTTTTGAACAATATAACGAAGCAGGAACGCAATATTTGGACTGCGCCAAACGGCGATCACTGGCGTGGTTTTTCAAAAGTGGAAGACAACCAACGGCTATTACTCCTGCTCATTACTTGCTTAGCCAGCACAACCAATTCTGCAAATGCCGCACAAAAAAACATTCAAGACGTCAGGGTTGTTTTTTGCAAAACGCCATCAAGTGAAATTCATTTTTTATCTCTTTGTAATGCTGTGGCGGATATTCCATTAAAATATGTCCACTGCATTCGCGAACCTCAAGCTTGGGCCAAATCACTTTGGGAAATGCCTTGGGAAAATGGAAACGATCGTGAAGAGGCTATTGAGAGATACGGGCAAACGATGTGGGCATCAGCAAAAGCTTTCCAAGCTATATCCAGCGCTGGAATTCCTGTGCACCTCCTCGACACAAGTAAAGTTTGGGCTGAGGATACCCGCAGTAGAGCAATTCAGGACTTATGCCTCTTCTTTGGGATTGAAGCTAACACCGAAATGCATACTCTTGCCGCTACTAGAGTAGACCCGTGGCCAGCAGAACGCCGAAGGCAACCTGTGTCCAAACTAGAATCATTTCATATGAATTTGCTTGAGGAGCAACCGGGCACAAAACACTGGCGAAATGTGTTTTCGATGCCAGCCCCAAATTACTCGAAACCTGATTAAAATAAAAATGGATAAAGCAGATTTAGATATAAAATCCTCATTTTGGCTGCCGGCGATGATCTTTACCATCTTGGTAAATTAAGACGCAAAACCGGCGGCTCAATTTAAGCAGCCAAAACGATACAATTTTTGGAGTTGGTGCAAGACTCACGTGTCCTCACAGATAAAATCCCATATCGTCTTGCCATTTTTAGACCCCAGACTTAGCGTTTGCAGAGGATAAATGTAACTAATTCGTAGCCGAATGCCATTCTCAACCGGTTCATGCTATGTCGTGAAATTGAAGATGCCTGAAAAAACATAATTCGACTGACGCAATTAATTTTACAAGCTTGGGTATGTTGAGATGACGAAAAAGCCAAAAGCAGCAAACACCAAAAAATTAAAAAGTGAAATTGAGGGCCATATTGCTGCGGATGCCAGTCAGATTGCCGAGATTCAGCCGGTTTTATCAGAACCGCAACTTGACGAAGCGCTGATCACGAAACCGGCGATGAATGAGGTATCGACATTAGAATTAGCAAGCACGCCTCGGGTGTCGCGCGAAGATGTGCAAATGGGTTTCCGTTATATTTTCGGCATGGAAGCCAGAGAGGTAGACATTGATTTTCACATGCAACACCGTTCTGTAAGCGATATGAGAGCCGTTTTTCTTTCGAGCAAGAATTTTGTAGACGGCCTTGATCGACGGTTATTATATCCAAGCCCTTGGGTGGCAGTTGACTCAAAAAATGGATTTCTAATCTGGGTCTGCATGCAAGACCTTTATGTTTCGACAGGCGCAATGGACGGCGTCTGGGAACCTGCTGAAACCCAATTTTGCCGTAACACTCTCACACAAGGTTCGGTATTCTTAGACGCCGGAGCAATGATAGGTTGGTTCACGCTGCTGGCGGCCTCGATTATCGGTCCGGGCGGCAAGGTGTATTCTTTCGAGCCGCACGAAGAAACGGTGAAATATCTTAGATCCAGTATTTCACTTAATCGATTTGAGGACAGAGTTTCACTATATCCAATGGCACTCTCCGATAAAGAAACAGAAGTCCATTTGTTCCGCGAAGTCGGCCGCGAAGATGGCAGGCTGAATGCGGGAAACACATGGATGCAAGAAACCGAGCAAGCTTCAACCAATGAGTTTGATGTTGGAACGGCCAGTGCAGTTAAATTGGATTCGTTGAAATTTGATCGTCGGATCGACCTGTTTAAGATTGACGTTGAAGGTGCTGAACTCAAAGTTTTTAACGGCGCTGAAAAAACTATCCTTACCCATCGACCAACTATTTTATGCGAAATGTATCCGGAGCAGTTGGAAAAAGTCAGTAGTTGTTCTGGCCAAGATGTAATCCAAAGGCTGGAAAATTGGGGCTATCAAAGCTATTTCTTACTGCCCGACGGCAATCTTCGGAAATGGGGTGAAAGCGACATGCCTGTTGGGCATCACAAACTCACTACAATTGTTTTTCGTTGACCGGTTTGCATTTTTGCAAATCAGGCCGATGTTATTTCTATCCCCGTACCAAATTCCTCTGCGCATTCTATCCACATAACGCAAACACCTGCCGGTGAGCTGCGTGTCTTTTAACCGTGGTTTGTGTGGAGAAAATGCCAATGCCCGGAACGCCGTTTCTAGAATTACCGCTTATTGCCGGCGCACAAGCGCAAAAACATGTCACCCATAATGAAGCGCTCGACCGTTTGGACATGCTGATCCAAACCAATGTGACATCCACTGGCCTCAACACGCCGCCTGCCGCTCCACTTGAAGGGCAAACCTATATTGTTGGCACCAGCCCGACCGGCTTGTGGGCGGGCCAAGCGCTGAAACTAGCAAGCTGGCGCAACGGGTTTTGGATGTTTGCCACACCGCGTGAAGGCTGGCAGGTATTTTCCACCACAGATCAAAGCCGTTTGGTTTTCAATGCGGGGCAATGGCTGGCCCCAAATGAGCGGTTTGATAGATTGGCAATCAACACGGTTGCCAGTGGCACAGACAGGCTTGCTGTGCGCGCGGCAACGTCACTCTTTACACATGATGGCACTGACCACCGCATTAAAATCAACAAGGCGGCAGTTGCCGATACAGCAAGTATTTTGTTCCAAACAGCATTCTCGGGCCGCGCTGAGTTTGGTTTGAACGGTGATGATTCGTTTCGCCTTAAAACCAGCGCAAACGGTGCAATTTGGGTCGATGCTCTGACTGTTGATGCTACCGGCAAAATCGGTGTTGGCACAAATACACCGCAGTCCGCCTTGGATGTGGTGGGCAGGGCCGGCGGCGCTGTTGCCGACATTTCTGCGAGCAATTACGGCACCGGCTCAGGTGGTTTCTTTCACGGCCAGTATGCAGGGGGCACCCTACAAGCGCCAACTGCACCGGCTGCAGGCACACTGATCGCCGGTTTTGGTGGCCGCACATTTCATAGTGGCGGTGCATTTCAGCCTCAGGCGGCCTCTGCTGTGCACGTGGTGGCAACAGAAAGCCCCTCTGCAACAGCTTGGGGGTCCGGCCTGGTCTTCTTGTCAACACCAACAGGCACAACCATCCGCAAGCGTGCAGCCTGGATAACGCCATCGGGCACGATCTGGGCAATTGATGGGTCAAATGATTGGGATGCCGCCAGCGTCTCCCAAGCAATGCCGATTCCCGGCACGATGATTCAGGCTTCAGCTTCTTCGGCGTCAGGTGCAACCAGTTGCACTGTCAACGCGATTGGTTATGGCGGCGTTGCGCCGGGATTCAGGGGCCTGTCATCACGTGGCACCAACACGGTTCCAACAGTCTCACTTGCCGGTGATGTGCTTACGTTTCTGGCAGCCCATGGCCATGACGGTGTGTCATTTAATGCAGCAAGTTCAGCTTTACTGATGATCCGCGCCGAAGCCGCGTGGTCAGCAACGTCTAAAGCAACCTATATCACACTTGAAACCACGCCTGTTGGCAGCACAGCGCGTGCAGAACGTGTTCGCGTAACAGGCGCAGGCGATGTTGGTATCGGTATTGCCACACCAAGCACCAAACTCCATGTGTCAGGTCCAATCCGTTGCGGCAGTTTTGTCAAAGCCGCCTTGCCAAATGCGGCCACGTCAGGGGCCGGTGCAATGATCTATGTTCCTGATGAGGTGGGCGGAGCCGTTTTGGCATTCTCAGATGGCACGGCATGGCGGCGGGTGACAGACCGTCTGGTGGTTTCTTGATGCTAATGACGATGGCGATGAAGATGAGTGAGGTAACGCATTTCGATTTCATAATTGTCATGTGTTGTGAAGTCAGTTCACTTTGACAAGCCGCACCAATTTCAATAGGTCGGCTGAAATCAACGCCAACCATGTGAAACTTCATGACAAAAACTGCAATTATCACGGGTATAACCGGTCAAGACGGCGCCTATCTGGCTCAGCTTCTTTTGGGCAAAGGCTATAATGTTCACGGTATTGTCCGCCGCAGCAGTCATGGCGGGCTAGATGACCATCGTTTACGCTGGCTCAATATTGCAAACCACGTGCATTTGCATGATGGTGACCTGATGGATCTTTCAGGTTTGCTGCGTTTGATGATGGAAATCAAACCGGACGAGGTTTTTAACCTCGCGGCCCAGTCATTCGTTAAAACATCTTGGCAGCAGCCGATCCTTACCGGCCATGTAACGGGTATTGGCGTTCTCAACATGCTCGAGGCCGTGCGGATTGCATGCCCGCAGGCCCGTTTTTATCAAGCATCATCATCTGAAATGTATGGCCTCATTCAAGAGCCTATGCAGTCGGAAACCACACCCTTTTACCCGCGTTCGCCTTATGCGGTTGCCAAATTGTTTGGCCACTGGAGCACTGTGAATTATCGCGAAAGCTTCGGCATGCACGCCTCATCAGGTATTTTGTTCAACCATGAGTCGCCGCTGCGTGGTTTGGAGTTTGTAACCCGTAAAGTGACCGATGCAGCAGCGCGCATTAAGCTCGGCGTCCAAGATAAACTGCGTATGGGCAATATGGATGCCAAGCGTGATTGGGGCCATGCCAAGGATTATGTCGAAGCCATGTGGCTGATGCTGCAACAGGACGTCGCTGATGATTATGTTGTTGCTACCGGTCAAACCACCAGTGTGCGCGATATGGTGAACATCGCTTTTGCCCATGTTGGCCTTAATCCGGATGAATATCTTGAAATGGATCCGCGTTTTATGCGGCCCGCCGAAGTTGATGTATTGCTTGGCAACCCCGCAAAAGCGCTGGCGAAACTTGGATGGGCGCCAAAAATCGGCCTTGGAGAGATGATCGTGGAAATGGTCGAGGCCGACCTTGTGCGTGTCCGCGCGCAGATGAAGTAACAGGTATGAAACCGCTGCGCGTTCTCATCACAGGTGCGGGCGGCTTTGTTGGCAGGGCACTCGTTACTCGGCTGAAAACAGACCTCCCCAACGTTGAGTTGACCGGGCTTTACCGCGACCAGGTTTCGGCAGACAGCCAATTCACATCTCATATTATTGATTTGGCACGCGATAATATTGAAGGCGTGCTGACAACAGTCAAGCCTGATGTTGTGGTTCACCTGGCAGCAATATCGTCTGTGCAACAATCTTTGGGGTCAGGCGGCGCAACATTTGAGGAAAATCTTGAAGCTGGACTGCGCCTGATCAGGGCAATGGCGATTGTTGCGCCTGAAGCTGCCTTGGTTTTTGCCAGCAGCGGTGAAGTTTATGGCCGGTCGTTTCTAACCTCACCCGTGGCAACCGAAGCCACACCAATCTCGCCAAACAACCCTTATGCGCGATCCAAAGCCGCGCTGGAATTTGCCATTGAAGATATGTTTGCAACAAAGGGACGCGCTATCGTGCTGCGGCTGTTCAATCATTTTGGCCCGGGCCAGGATGAACGGTTCGTCATTGCCAGCTTTGCCGCTCAATTACGCGAGATCGCCGGCGGAGCATCACCAATCATTCGTGTCGGAAATTTAGAAGCCGAGCGCGATTTTCTACCGGTCGCCGATGTATTGGCTGCATATAGCGCAGCCATTAAACACATCGTGGCTTCTAAAAATGCTTCATTCGAGTTGTTTAACATCGCGTCAGGAAAGCCGCGCACAATCGCCTCGGTGTTAGATGATCTTATCCGGCTATCCGGCCTTGATGTTACCATCGAGCAAGACCCATCCCGCATGCGGCCGTCAGAAATTACGCTGGCCGCAGGTGATGCACAGAAGTTCAGCGATGTTACGGGTTGGCAAGCGCATGCATCGTGGAATGAGGCGCTGGCAGAATTGCTAAAAACCTGATTTTTTTGACTTATATCCTGAATAATTCAGGGTGACGGTCTTTAAGCGCATAAGTCAGCGCAATGGTTCGCATGCATTTCAAAGTGCCATTGCTGATCGCTGGGATTAAACCGGTGATAGGCATTTCGATAATTTCAATATGTTCACCTTCATCCGCAAGCCCGCCGCCGCTGGATGTTATGTGGCTGGCGTCAAACCGGGCCAAGTACAAATGAGTGAGTTCTGTTGAAATGCCCGGCATCGGGTAACCGGTGCCGACATAATCAAGTTCGCAGTTCTCAATTCCAACCTCTTCGGCAAGCTCACGACGGGCTGCAACTTCTGGGATATCGCCATCACTGCCGCCAGCCGGAGACTCAAGCACCATCGGATCGTGACCTGCAAATGCCGCCGGCATACGCATTTGGCGCACCAGCAACACAATGCCGCGTGCCGGGTCAAATGGCAAAATACCAACGCCATCGCCGTGATCTTCAACCGAGTGAGTAATAATTGTGGTGTTACCGGAAGCCCCATCGACAAGTTCGGCAGAAACGCGGTGAAACCGGTTCCAGCCGTCAAACAAGGTTTTGAAACCTGTGATGCCTTTGAACCCCACCGGCATTAGTGCGCCGCGCGATCCGTTGAAATACCAACAGATGCCAAAACCTTATCCCATTTCTGATAATATTGATCTCGGCTGAAGTTCAGATCGTAAAGATATTTTGCAACCTTGACGCGCTCTTTCCGTGCCTTTTCAGATTTCAGCAGCAGCTTACAATCGGCAATAAACTCTTCCAATGTCTCGCACCCCTTAAAACGGCCATCGCCGAGGTTGAGTGAGCGCAGCGCCAAAGTAGTTGCAACAAATGGACGCTGCAAAGCCAAAACATCCATTGTTTTGATGGATATCCCCGAGCCGGCTTGGTCAGGTAAAATCAGTATTTTTGAACGAAGGATTGCGTCATCAAGAGAGTCGACAAAGCCCCCGATATAAAGCCGGGTGACCGATCCGAAAATATTATAGATTTGATGGCCTACACGGCCAACAATGAGGGTATTCATATTGGGGATCACTTCCGGTATCACCACATTTTCTACAAACCAGCGCGTCGAACTGATATTTGCAGGGTGATAATCTCCCCACAGCAGAAAATCGAAATTTTTGATCTTGCCAACAGACTCATGAATTTGGTTGTCAGCACAAAACTGTGGCCAGCTTCTTGATATTATAGGTGTGCGTTCCGGAATCCAGGGCAGTACCAAATGGCTGTTCGGCTGGTGTTGTTTGATCGTTACTTGCTCATCAGGGGATAGATTGACACAAGCATCTACCTCTTTCCAAACTTCGGTTTCATCTTTGAACCACTGCTCATAGGTTTCAGGCCTGCCGCTCATCCGGTTGGTTTCATTGCGGATTTGGTACTGCAGAGCTTGAATATCCTGCGTTTCCAGAACTATTTTCGCGCGTCGAAACCGGTTTAAATACGCGCCGTGAAAACTGTGGTTCACAACGGCAATCGACGCAACATCAAAGAAATATTGTGAAAGAGGCGCGTCATGTTCAGAGACCTTGCCAAGCCGCATCACATCCTGCCCGAATGCGCTTTGACGATAGAAGCTTTTTGAAAGCCGTAACCAGACAATCCGGCGGCGTTCCGGGCTGGACAGTAAATAAAGATGAGGGCGGACACGGCCCACATTTTCCCGTAAAACATCCAAAACATACTTAGTTGAATTTCCAATAACGCGCCACTGAATGACCATGAACTGACCTAAATAGTAACCGCGATCGAGTAGATATTCAGTTTCAGAATCAAACACTGTCGTGCTGCCGCACCGTCCCCAAAACGGTGTAACCAAAGCAGCAACAGGCCCATAGGGCGGTGCCCCTAGAACACCATCTTGATTTTTAAGGTCGCTTTCCACGATGTTACGCAAAAGTACTTTG
This sequence comes from Limoniibacter sp., assembly GCA_031374255.1. Classification (GTDB taxonomy): domain Bacteria; phylum Pseudomonadota; class Alphaproteobacteria; order Rhizobiales; family Rhizobiaceae; genus JALOTE01. The sequence continues at coordinate 15,719 of JANMFT010000451.1, forward strand.
CGGACTTCATTTGCACTTACCCCGTTTAAGCGCTCTGAGCGTTCATTTAAAAACTGGCTTGACACTAAACTCAACTTGGCGCCGAGTTCTGCGATATCTTTATAAGCGTGAACTTTCAATCGCCCAACTTCATTTGCCAAGGTGGTTTCCGCAGGCACTATGACAGTCAAACCAAAGGCGCTGGCCTCATAAAGAATGGCGCTCACACGGTGACGGTATTCACTGGCAGGATAGGGCAAAATCAAAACATCAATCTGCTTAAATGCCGCCAGAAAAGCCGTGGCATCAGAAGTGTCAATGACATCAAAACCGCCAAGCGCAGTGCCCAATTGAACCGCCTCACGCTTAATGATGGAAGCGCCGCGGTTCAAATAACACAGCCGTAAATTGGGTGTCTTAGCAAAGACCGACTTCAGTGTTGCTGTTAAGCTTTCGACATTCTGACTTGTTACATCCAGTACCCGCAATCCGACAATCATGACCGGCCCTGCGGGTGCGGCAATGTTTAGTGCATCGGCTTTCGTTAAATCTGTGATGTCGCAAATATGATGAAAATGCTCAAATGGCAGCCGGGTTGCTTCAGCCAATTGCGCCACCAATTGCGGAGTGAGCGCCAAAAACTTGTTGTTTTGAAAAGGTGTGCCTATTTCCCAACGCCGCTTGAGAGACTGCAAATGAGAGCGCTGATAATACTCCATATACCAATACTGAAAAGCATATGCTTCATCGAGCGAATGGTGGAAAATTGCTGTAAAGTTGGCTTTGTAAGGTGCTGTTAATCTGGAAATTGCGCGTATCGATAAAAAACTTTCCAACGCACCGAAAGTAGCTGAGTGCATCACAACTTGATCACCTTCAGCCAAATTGAGCTGCCGAAGTTTCGCAGCCATTATTTCAGCAAAAATATCACGGTTGAACGGTTTCGGCTTATACACAATCCGGTTTTGAATAAAATTCAACCCGTAAATGAAGGGCGAAAACAGTACGATTAAACAGCGGATTAGGAATTGAATGACCAAAAGAGTATCAGGAAAAGTCTGGAAAAAACCTATATTTTTCAACGCGATAAATTTGTTCCTAAAGTAATGGCGTGCCGTAAATGCGCGCCGCCAAAAGACAGAACGCCATTGGTCGTGAGTTCCATCGTAATCATAAAGAGAATGCGGGAACGCCCGTTCAACAGTAACGCCAAGATCGCTGAATTTCGACACATCTTTCTGATGCGTCATCAATGTCACATAATAACCGGCCTCGCGGGCCTGCCGCGCTATGATACGATTATAATGATAATTATGGGAAAATTCAGATGTTTGCGAAGGGTCTATAATAACGAATTTGTTCTTTGTCGTTTTGGCCATCGCGATTTGATCTTTGATGTTAGGCGGAACGAAATTCCACTGCGTTACAAATACAATAAGCGCAAAACATTACAGAGCTTTGTGCGGCTTTATGTTTATTCGGCGGCATATATTGTGTGGCAAGCTTCGTCTAGTGTCGGCGGAAAGCCAGCAGAATTTTTGCTGTCTTAAAACTTACGCCATCGCGACGTATCAATCGTCTTCACTACCGTTTTCACCATAATAATCACATCAAAACACAAATTTCGGTTCTGCTGATATAGCAAATCAATGCGCGCTTTTCGCGGCACACAAGAGCGGCTGTAAATGGCGTCAGTTTCTGCCGGGCTTGCACTTTTTGATAAGAGATAATGCTCGTGAGCGTGAAATGAAATGCTTGCCAAACCGGTGATGCCCGGGCGCGATTTCAAAACTTGCCGGTAAAGGTCTGGAAACCGCTCCACATATTGGCGCAATGGCGGCCGCGGGCCAACAAAGCTGATATCGCCTTTGATCACATTCCAAAGCTGAGGGAGTTCATCTAACCTTGCCCGACGTAATATCGCACCTGTTTTTGTGATGCGGCTGAGTTTATCGCTGCCGGAAACACCAACATCATTTGCGGCTGCATTCATGGTTCGAAACTTCACCAACCCGAATGCAGTGTTCTCATCCCGCATCCGCTCAGAAATATAAAATACCGGGCCACCCTCTTTGAACCGCAGCCAAACCCCGATCAACACAATAAATGGCGCCAGCAAGATGGCCAGCATAACACCGGCGACCAGATCAAAAATGCGCTTTGAAAAGGTCATCCCGCATTCCTCAAGGCGCGCCACTCGCCTATAATTTCTGCGGCGTCACCCGCATTTGGCTGGAAGGTATAAAACGACGATATCAAATCAGTGTTGAGCAATACTGATTGGGTTGCGCCCGCGCCAGCTGGAACAAAGTGCCAAGCCAAACCGGCCGCTTCAAGCAAACCCTGCATTGAAACCGGTTGAGGCGCGGCGACGTTCACGACGGGCGGCACATCAACAGCCCGCATTAAGGCCACAATAATATCGGCCAAGGTTTGCGGGCCGATATAAGACCGGGTCGGTCCCTGCCCGCCCGCAAATTGGTCAAGTTTAACTGGCAAAACCAAATCACCGCGCAGTAAAGCATCAGCGCCGGCAACGTTGCCGATCCGTAAACATGTGATTTCAAGTCCGGCATTTGAAGCATCGCGACAAATTATTTCGGCTTCCACTTTGGAGCGGCCATAGGCATTTACGGGCCGCAACGGCGCGGTTTCAAGATAGGGTTCGTCCGACCAATTGCCGTAAACCGCCGATGATGAGGCATACAAAACACGCGGGATACCGGCAGTTTTCGCGGCCCGAATGGCAGCTTGAACCAAAGCAACATTAAGCTGCATATCCGCACTCTTATCTGGCGTGGCCCCGCTTAGAACGAGTAATCCATCGACGCGCCCGTGAAGCGCAATCCATGCCGAAAGAGCATCCGGCCCCTCAAGCATATCCCACAAAATACCGTCTGTTGAAGGGTCTCTGTACTGTGGCACAAAGCGAACACCCGCAAGCGGTTGGCGCGCCCATTGCCGCATCAACATTCGGCCAACACCACCGGAGGCCCCGGTCACAATCCATGTTTTAGTGTCAAGTCCGTGCATACAGGTCTTCATACCTGATGATGTCATCTTCACCGAGATAGGTGCCGGTTTGCACTTCAATCAAAACCATCGGCACTTTGCCGGGGTTCTCCATACGGTGAATTGCACCAAGCGGAATGAACACAGATTTGTTTTCACTTACCAATTGCACTTGATCGTCAACGGTCACACGGGCAGTGCCCGCTACAACAATCCAATGCTCAGCGCGGTGGTGGTGGCTTTGCAACGATAAAATTCCGCCCGGCTTAACCACGATCCGCTTCACCTGAAAACGGTCACCAATGACAAGGCTTTGAAACCAGCCCCAAGGCCGGTGATCCACCGGTAAATCTGTTGCCTGCTTGGAGCCCTTAGCCTTAAGGGCGGCAACAGCATCTTTGACCTTTTGTGCCTGAGACATATCCGCCACCAGCACTGCATCATTCATTGCAACGGCAATGATATTTTTAAGGCCGATACCAACAACTTCCAGTCCTTCAGTTTCAGATCGCAACAACGTATTTTGGCACTCAATGGCAGTTGCATGCCGCGACAACACATTCCCGTCTTGGTCGGGCCCGGATTCGCCCCATACGGCATCCCAACCGCCCAAATCTGACCAGCCTTGTGCGTAGGGCATAACAGCCAGATTGGTCGATTTTTCCATAATGGCGTAGTCAATCGAAATGTCATCCACCTTCGACCAAGCGGTGGCTTGCAACCGTGTAAAGCCGAGGTCACCCATAGCGCCTTCAAGCGCTGCTTCAACGGCCTCAACCATGGCAGGGTGCAAACGGCGATAGGTTTCGATAGTCTGTTTTACGGGAAGCAAAAATAGACCGGCATTCCAAAGATAGCGCCCTGAAGCCACCATTTGCGCGGCGCTTTTCTCATCTGGTTTTTCAACAAAACGGGCCAGCTTTTGTGGGGCGTCCGCGTCTGGGTTGGCACCTTCAGCAAGTTCAAGATAGCCATAACCTGTTTCGGGCCGCGTCGGGGCAATTCCGATTGTTACAAAATCACCGGCGCGGGCGCGTTGCTCAGCCTTTAAAACCGTTTCTCGAAATGCTGCTTCATTGGAAATAACATGATCAGACGGCGCAACCAGCATCAAAGCAGCCGGATCTTTTTTGTGAAGCCACAAAGCCGCAGCAAGAACCGCTGGAGCCGTATTTCGCCCTTCAGGTTCAATCAAAATGGTTGCCGGATCTTTTTCAATTGCCGCCATTTGCTCAGTTACAATAAACCGGAACGGATCACCGGTTACGATAATTGGCGCGGCAAATCCGGCACCCGCAAACCGGCGAACCGATGATTGAAACAGGCTTTCATCGCCAACGACCTTGGCGAACTGCTTTGGAAAACTCTTGCGTGAAAGTGGCCAAAGCCGCGTACCCGATCCGCCGCACAAAATAACAGGGTGTATTTTTGATTTCATTTATGGAGAGCCTTCGAACCCGATGACGCGGTATAAACAGAGCCAGTTTTATGTTCAGCTAGCATGTGAGCATTGCAATCAGCAACTACAGTCCTGGAACAGATGACAGAAAACTTGAGGCTTGAACCACGCTTTATTTGCACCAAGGGGTAAATGGGATTTGGACTCCACTCGACTGGATCATTTACACTTTCCGTTCCTACATCACTAAACACCAGCTACCAGAGCCTGTGCGAATTGACTGTTGCTGTTTAAACCCGAAAAGGAAATCTAACCAAAACTCTTTGACAAAACACTTTTGCTCGTCTTTAGATGCAGTTGCGAATGAGTTGCAACTGGGGGTATGTTTTGGGCAGCGGGTGGACGAAAGAGGCTGGGGAACCTTCTTTATCTGAGGTATTCAGAAGCATTGTTGTTGCCGATGGCACAAGAGGCATCCGCCGGTTTATGGCGTTTACCGGCCCGGGTTATCTGGTTGCGGTTGGCTATATGGATCCCGGCAATTGGGCCACCAGTTTGGCTGGCGGCGCGAAGTTTGGCTATGCGCTGCTGTTCGTAGCCCTTTTGTCCAATATCATGGCGATTTTGTTGCAGTCATTGTGCGCGCGGCTTGCCATCGCATCGGGCCGTGATCTGGCGCAGGCCTGCCGTGACGCTTATCCAAGATGGGTATCTTACCCTTTATGGGTCCTTGCAGAACTAGCGATCATTGCAACTGATCTTGCAGAAGTGATCGGCACGGCCATAGGGCTTAATTTGCTGTTCGGCATTCCGCTTGAAATCGGCATTTTCATTACCGCCGCCGATGTATTTCTCATTTTATGGCTGCAAAATAAGGGTTTCCGCTGGATTGAAGCCTTCGTGATTGCACTTCTCGGCGTGATTGCAGCGTGTTTTATCGTTTTAATTGCGATGTCAGACCCCGATTGGGCAGGCGTTATCAGAGGCTTTGCACCGACTACCCAAATTGTCTTGAACAATGAGATGCTGTTTCTGGCGCTCGGCATCATTGGCGCAACTGTCATGCCGCATAATCTCTATCTTCATTCCGGTATCGTTCAGACCCGCGCCTATCGGTTGGACGAGGGTTCCAAACGCGAGGCGTTGCGGCTTGCGACATGGGACAGCACAATTGCCCTGATGTTTGCGCTGACGATCAACGCTTCGATTTTGATTTTAGCCGCCGCCGCTTTTTATAAGGTCGGCCAGAATGATATTACTGAAATCGATAAGGCGCATTTGCTGCTTGCGCCATTGCTGGGTTCCGCCATTGCGCCAATTCTGTTTGGTGTAGCGCTGCTCTGCTCCGGCACCAACGCCACAGTTACGGCCACCATGGCGGGGCAGATCGTGATGGAAGGCTTCATAAATTTACGCGTGAAACCTTGGGTGCGACGATTGCTGACGCGCGTGCTTGCCATTATCCCGGCGATTTTTGTCATTCTTTACTACGGCACAGAGGGCACCGGACGCTTGCTGATTCTAAGCCAGGTTGTGCTGAGTTTTCAATTACCGTTTGCAATTGTGCCACTAGTAATGTTCACGGCTTCACGCGAAAAAATGGGGGCCTTGGTTGCGCCTCTCTGGCTGACAGCAGTGTGTGCGCTGATTGCAGCATTGATTATCGGGCTGAATGTCAAACTTCTGACTGATGTTTTTGCTTCGTAACGCGCTGATGATCACTTCTGCGACCCACGTTCGGCCTTTAGGCGTTATTCATAGGCTGCGTGACCAGGGATTTCTTCTTTATGGCGGGCAAGCCGGCATAAACGCCTGACTCGTAATAGCCTTCTCTTACTACAGCATTAGCCGCAATAATTGTGCGGGACGCAATGTTTGCACCTGCAAACACACGGACCCCTGAAAAGATCATCACATCATTACCGATGACGATCTGTTTTAACCGCATGGGACTATATTTGAGCAGTGTTGCAGGATCGCTAATGTCAAAATCAAAGCTGATCAGTGAAGACTGGTGTGCAATAGAAACATTATCGCCTATTTTGATTCCGCCTTTGCCATCAAGATAGCATGTCTCAAAAATGGCAACGTTCGAACCCAATTCGATTTTATCCCAATGTGTGACGCGCACACCGGTTTCAAACAGAACGTTCTCGCCGCAGGATTTGGCAAGGCGCTTGGCCCAAAGATAGCGCAAAAAAATACCGGCTTTCCATGGCACGAGCTCTAAAAGCGGCCATGTCAGTGCAAACAAAACGCGCGGAAGAACTGAAAACAACAGGCTCACCGCATTTATCACGGGCTTCAAAATCTGAAAAAGGCTGCGTCCGGTCATAGACCTGTCTCACTATTTGACAGGAGACTACGTTAAGTTTTGTAATATTTGATAAATGGCCAAAAAGTTTGCGGAGAGAGCTTGCAGGCAGCAACCTTCAAAAAAACATCACCACGAAACTAAAATCTATCGTGAGAATACTGCCCGCAGCCTGTCCCGCATTGAGCGCGCCACAAAGCGCGTGCGATCATACAGTTCAATTTGGCTGAATGCCTGGCGCGCAACACGGTCGGTTTGCGGCCCAAGTCCAATCACAATGGTTTGGTGGTGGCGGCGCTCTGCCCATACACGGTTCATCATAGAGTGGTTGGGAACAGCGCAACTGTCAGCATCAGTAACGTTAGGATCATCAAGCAACATTTTGGTTGCTTCAATCATTAAAAGCATACCCGGCGAAAATGCTGCGAAAGCCTCGTCATAGGCAATCTTCCATGTGTAAGCTGTGCCGGCCTCAATCATGATCAACAGTGATGCAATTGCCTTCCCGTTAATATTCAGCGTCATAATGCGCACCATATCGCGCTCGGCAAGGCCGTTGATTGCTTCACGCGCAAAGGCAGCTTGAAGGCGATCAGATGTCAACGCCGTGCGTTTACGCCCTTTCCATCCGCGAACTTCCAACAACAGGAATTCTTCCATTTGTTGAAACACGCTGTCGGGGTCGCGGGCCATGCTAAAACTGACGGTGCCAAAATCGCTAAGACGGCGTAGCAACCGTGAAAATCCGCGGCGGTGATGGCTTGAAAAAACGGAATTTATATAAGCGTCACCATCCAAATCTGATGCCAAAACTGCACGGCTTTGCGGCTGGGTAAGGTAAACCGGATAATCGCGGGCCAATGCTGCCGTCCGCAGCACACGCCCTGCCTGTCCGTCTGCATACACTTGTGGAATGACAAGCACATTCGGCAAATTCAAATGCGGGCGGGCCAGAATTTCCAAGAATTCATCGGCAACAGCTGCCGGATCATCACCATCAATCAATGGCGTTCCATTGGGGCCAAATACATTGGCCCAAGAGCGTAAAATTGTCGGGCCAACACCGATTGCAGGACGCTCTATGACATAGGGCATGACCAGCCTGAGGCGCGTTCTTGTACCATTATCATCGCGCAAGACAGCAAGCCGGACATCCTTGTCCATTAAGCGCGGCATGGCTGGTGCTAAAAATCTGGGATTGAAATAAACGTTTGGCTCAATGGCACGATAGCTTAAATGTTCGAGTTCAGTGCTGAGCTGAAATGCGGCTGATGCCGGATAAACGGAAAACCTTCGTTGCGAGCCGGTCTCACCTTTGGTTTCCAGCCGGAGCGGCGCATTCGGGTCTTCCATCGTAAAACCGGCAAGACCCGCAATCATTGGGCCCGCCGCACTCCATCCGGCTTCTTCAAATAAAGGAATTGCGGCCATGGTGTTACCCTTTGGCCAAAGGGGCAAAAACAGGGGAAAGTACGAACATCGTAAAACCGGAACGGCGCTTTACGATAAAAGCCAGCATCACAGCTTCAACCACCATAGCGAACGCTGTGGCACAAGCTGCGCCTATCAAGCCGTAGGCTGGTATAAGAAATACGTTAAGCGTGAGATTAGCGCCAAGCGCGACGCCATAAGCCAGCGCGCAAATGCGTTCCTGACCGGTCATCGTAAGGACGCTTTCGCAAGGCCCGACTGAAGCACGCACCACAATACCCAGCGCCAGAATAGCCATCAGTTTATGGCCCTCGACAAAATCCCCGCCAAACAGTCGCAGCAAATCAGCGCCAAGTGCCACCATGATAATGGCCATCACCAATGACGGCCAAAACATCCACTGCACAGTTTGCCGCGCAAACAACGATAATTCGCCGTGATTATGGGAATGCAGCAAGGTTGA
>JANMFT010000149.1:0-13968 GCA_031374255.1 Limoniibacter sp.
CGCAGAAGGCATAGACGGCGCTGTCACAATTGAAGGCTCACACATTTTGGTGGCGGCAGGGCGTAAAGCCACTGTCGATGGCCTTGGTTTAGAAAGCGCCAAAATTAAATTTGATCGCCGTGGTATTTCCGTTGGCACAGATTTGCGGTCGTCCAACCGCCGTGTCTATGCGGTGGGTGATGTTGCAGGCGGCCTGCAATTCACCCATGTGGCCGGATATCAAGCTGGGCTGGTTATTCGCGCATTATTGTTTCGTTTGCCGATCAAAAACCAAACGCGGCACATTCCTTGGTCAACCTATACTGACCCTGAACTTGCAAATGTTGGTATGACTGAGGCTGATGCCCGCAAAGCGAATATTGCGCTCAATGTGCTGCGCTGGCCCTATGGTGAAAACGACCGCGCGCAGGCCGAACGCAAAACGGCCGGATTGATTAAAGTGATCACAGATAGCAAAGGCCGGATTTTGGGTGCTGGTATTGCCGGTGCAGGTGCCGGTGAAATGATCAATCTTTGGTCGCTGGCTGTTGCTAAAAACATGACAGTTAGAGACATTGCAGGATATGTGCCGCCATACCCGACTATGACCGAAATAGGTAAACGCGCGGCAGTCTCGTTTTATGCGCCGCAAACACGGAAACCATTTGTGCGCAAATTGGTCGGTTGGCTGGCACGGTTTGGGTAAAGGCCGTAAGCTCACAAAATGACAGCCCTAATGCCAAACACTGCCACCACTACAGCGTCTGCACGGTTGCCTCTGCTGCGCCGCCTCAACACCAAATTGCTGCTGCTAACGATTGTATTTGTTCTGCTGGCCGAGATTTTGATCTTCGTGCCATCGGTTGCCAATTTCAGGCTGAGCTGGTTGCAGGGGCGTTTGAATACGGCGGCAACTGTTTCCAACTTGCTTTTCGATGAGAAAATCGCGCCGACCCAGCCGCTGGTCAAAAGCGATATTCTGATGGCGCTTGGTGTGAAAGCCATTATTATCCGCGCTGAAGGACGTTCTGAAATTCAGATCATGAATGAGATGCCAGACGAGATTGATGCAAAAACCAACTTGAGCACCGTAACGGCAATGCAATCAATTATGGATGCGTTTCAGACCTTTGTTAATGGCGGCAGGCGCACGATTATGTTCACCGGAACGGTTGGCACGATTGGCCGCAGTGTGGATGTGGTAGTCGATGAAGCGCCACTATTGCATGATATGTGGGTCTATTCGCGGAATGTCGCTGTACTGTCTTTAATCATATCAGTTTTTACCGCCGCACTCGTTTTTTTGGCGCTGGGACGGCTGGTGCTGAATCCCGTCCGCCGAATGGCGGAAGCGATGTCAGCCTTTGCAGGCGCGCCGGAAAATCGTGCCAACATCATCAAGCCCTCAACGCGCGTTGATGAACTCGGCACAGCCGAGCGCAATCTGGCATCCATGCAGGGCGCGCTTACAGATGCATTAGGCGAGCGCAAACACTTGGCCAATCTTGGTTTGGCGGTGTCGAAAATCAACCATGATATGCGCAACTTGCTCACATCCGCGCAACTGATCTCAGACCGTTTGGCGGGCGCTAAAGACCCGATGGTCGCGCGGCTTGCGCCCAAATTGGTTGGCGCGCTCGACCGAGCGGTGCGCTATTCTGAAAATGTGCTGACCTATGGCAAAGCCAAAGAGGCTGCACCCCAACTCAAACAGCTTGATCTCAATGTCGCTGTCGATGATGTGGTTGCGATGTTGCAGGCTGACGCTGGCGGTGAAGCCATCAAGATTGAAAACCATATTTCGATTGGCACATTTGTTTCGGCTGACCCCGACCAATTATTCCGCGCTTTGTTTAATTTGGCCCGCAACGCGGCGCAGGCGCTGGCGCGCAGTGACGACCAAAAAGTAATTGCATGCATTCGTTTTGAAGCGCTGCATCATAAAAACTCCACTGACAAAACCACCATAATTCGTGTGACGGACAATGGCCCCGGACTGCCACCCCGCGCGCGCGAACATTTGTTTGAGCCGTTTACGGGCAGCACAACATCTGGTGGCACTGGCCTTGGTTTAGCGATTGCCCGCGAAATTGCGCAGGGCCATGGTGGTGATTTAATATTGGTTGAGACCGGCGCAGGTAAAACAGTGTTTGAACTTACCCTACCAGCCTAATCAAGCCAGCGTAATCAAGCCAGAGTAATCAAGCCCCTTTAACCGGCACCATATTTTCCAGTTTGCGGAAACCCAAAACCAAAATTCCAGTCAGGCACATATAAATCAGCGCCACAAACAATAGCGGCTCATAGGTCAAAAACGTGTCCTGCCGCACACGGCTTGTGACCGCAAATACATCGACAACCGTGATCGTTGCAACAAGCGGCGTGGATTTCAGCTGGCTTACAGTTTCACCGTTCAGGGTTGGCAAAGCGCGGTGAATGGCGCGCGGCAACCAGATGCGCCAAAACGCAGTAAAAGGACTCATGCCATAGGCGCGAGCGGCTTCAAGCTCGCCTTTTGGCACACCGGCAAACGCCCCGCGCATGACTTCGCCCTCGTAAGCGGCAAACGAAATTGTCAGGGCAAGAACGCCATAAGGCCACGCTGTTCGCAAATAAGGCCACGCCCAGCTTTGGCGGATTTCCGGCCAAGCCGCAAACAGAGAGCCAAGGCCATAATAAAGCAGCCAGAGTTGCAACAGCAGCGGCGTGCCACGGATGATGGTGCAAAAAATCTGTGCTGGCACTTTAAGCCAAAGCGGGCCGGTGACTTGGACAAGGCCAATCGGAACCGCGAGGATAAAGCCAAGAACAGCGGTTACGACCAGCATCCAGATTGATACCCAGATGCCGCTGATCAGATTTGGGCCGTATTTAGGCAACCAATCCCAGCGCATTGAAATTGCCATCCACGCGACCAATGCGACGGCAATGACCAGCAAGACAATCCGGTGGGTTTCTAGGCCCCATTTGGCGCTGCTGCGTGGTTCTGTAACGGCACTCACACGGGCGCAGGCAGGCCCTTACGGGCGCGCTTCTCAATATGATAAATGGCGACATTGGAAACCAAAGTGAGGAGCAGATATAACGCACCAGCCGCCAGAAAAAACAACATATAGGCCTTGGTCGTTCCCGCCGCCTGTCGTGTTGCCAGCGTCAATTCCGTGAAGCCGACAACGGCGAGCAGCGCTGTGTCCTTGGTGGCAATCAACCATAAATTGGAAAGGCCCGGGATTGCATGCGGCAACATTCCGGGCAGGATAATGCGCCGCAGAACTTGAAACGACGTCATGCCGAAAGCGCGCGCCGCTTCAATTTGTCCAAAGGGAATGGCTTTAAATGCGCCGCGAAGAACCTCGGTTTGGTAAGCGCCTTGCACAACACCAATAACGAAAATACCAGCGGCCAGTCCGCTAATGTTGATATTTTGATAGCCAAGGCTTGTCAGAATGCGGTTTACCGCTCCGGAACCTGCATAATATAATAAGAGTATCAGGACGAGTTCAGGCACCGCCCGCACCAAAGTCGTGTAAACTTCCAATAAGTCTTTGGTAATCGGCCCGCCATAGAGTTTGCCAGTCGCGCCGCCGATACCGAGAAGCAAACCAAGCGCAAACCCGCCAACGGCAATTTGAATCGATCCAAGAAAGCCAACCAAAAGTGTCATGCCCCAGCCCGGCGGGGTGAGCGCCAGCAAATGCCAGTCGGCAAGATTGGTGATCCACTCGATCATAAAGCTATCATTTCCCCACATATAAACCCTGCAGGCTTGCCTGCAAAAGCAAAAACGGCGGGGTTTCCCCCGCCGCCAATCCCGTATTATTTACCGTAAACGTCGAACGCGAAATACTTTTTCGAGATTTCGTCATATTTGCCGGATGCTCGCACCGCGGCAATCGCAGTATTGAACGCCTCCTTCATGGCGTCGCCTTTGCGCAAGCCAACGCCAACGCCTTTTCCGAGGATTGCCGGATCATCAGCGACATTGCCTGCAACCTCACAACATGCGGCGCCGGCTTCTGTTTTGATGAAGTCAGCCATAACCAGCGAATCCGCCAATACGGCATCAACCCGGCCTGCAGCCAGATCTTGGTTGGCTTCATCTTGCGTCTGGTAGATTTTCACTTCGGCAGCAGTCGGGCCAAAATATTTTGCAGCATAATCAGCATGAATGGTTGAAACCTGAACGCCGATAATTTTGCCTTTGAGGCCCTCTGGTGTTGCGGCCATTCCTGAACCTTTGGCAACAGCAACAGCAGCAGGAGTGTTATAATATTTGTTCGAAAAATCGATCGTCTTCATACGCTCATCTGTAATCGACATTGAAGACATGATGGCATCGATTTTATTTTCGGTCAGCGCAGGAATAATGCCGTCCCAAGCAACGGGTGTCAGCACACATTCCAGTTTTGCTTCAGCGCAAACCGCATCCATAAACTCAACTTCCCAGCCAACCCATTTGCCGGAAGCGTCAGGTGACGTAAATGGTGGATAAGGCTCGGCAGCAACACCAACCCGAACGGGTTCAGCAAAAGCAGATGAGGCCATCAAGCTGGTGGTGAGAGCAACCAAAGTTGCAGTCATCAATTTTTTCATAAGGTAGGCTCCTGTTGAGATAATGTTTGATTATTGAACTTTCGCGAGAAACTTTTTCAGTTTCTCAGATTGGGGTGCACCATAGAGTTTATCGGGCGAACCTTCTTCTTCGATTTTTCCATTTGCCAGAAAAACCACGTGGCTTGCAACATCTCTTGCAAACCGCATCTCATGTGTGACGAGCAACATTGTGCGGCCTTCACGTGCAAGGTCGGCGATGACCGCCAAAACCTCACCCACCAATTCAGGGTCGAGCGCCGAAGTCGGCTCGTCAAACAGCATCACTTGCGGGTCAACCGCCAACGCCCGCGCTATCGCCGCACGTTGTTGTTGGCCGCCAGATAAAAACGCCGGATAGACATCGCGCTTATCGGCCAAGCCCACACGGGCGAGCAGTTTTTCAGCTTTTGCGATGGCTTCATCGTTGCTCATGCCAAGCACTTGAACCGGCACTTCAATAATGTTGCCGAGCACGGTCAAATGCTGCCACAGATTAAAGCTTTGAAACACCATCGCCAATCGTGAACGTATACGGCGAAGCTGCTTGGCGTCTTTTGCCGTCATGCCGCCTTTGCCGTCGGATTTCAGCAGCAGTTCTTCGCCGTGAATTTCAATACGGCCTGAGGTTGGCGTTTCCAGCATATTGATACAGCGCAGCATCGTGGATTTACCCGAACCCGACCCGCCAATAATTGCCACTACGCCGCCATTGGCTGCATTAAGAGAAATGCCTTTTAGCACCTCGAGTGAGCCGAACTTTTTGTGCAAATCCGTAATGCGCACGGCAGGCACGGCGGTGCTGATGTCAGGCTGCGCGATACTCGGTTGAACGTTCAAACTCACCGCTCCGTTCGGACGTTTTACCGCCAACTATTTCTATCGTGACGCTTGCATGACAATTATTCAAGCGTATAATTCAACCAAATCAATGCCGTAAAGTAAGGTTTAGCGATGGTGTCTTTCGGGTGTCAGGAAATGTCAGCGCCGCTTGGCCGTGTTTTGATGCGGCGGCCGGGGAAAAGCCTTGCAAAGGCCGACCCGAAATTCTGGCATTATGGCGCTGGCTTTGACGGGACAAAAGCGATTGCCCAGCATGTAGCGTTTTCCAAATTAGTCGAAGCATCCGGCGCGGAAATTCTCTGGATGGAAGATGAAGGTGACGGCCTTGCTGACTCCATGTTCACCCACGACCCCTCTTTAATGACCGATAAAGGCGCGATCATTTTGCGCATGGGCAAACCCGCCCGCGACAAAGAACCCGCGCTGCATAAAGCTGCTTACCTCAAAGCCGGCATTCCGATTTTAGGTGAAATCAAAGCCCCCGGCACCATTGAGGGTGGTGACTGCGTCTGGGTTACAAGAAACATTCTCGCCATCGGAAGAGGCGTCCGCTCCAATCAATCCGGCATCGAACAGATGCAAGCCATGCTTGCACCTTTGGGTATCACAGTTCTCGGCTTTGACCTGCCGTTTTTCCACGGGCTTGATGCGTGTCTGCATTTGATGTCGATCATTTCGCCGCTCGCCGATGATTTGGCGCTTGTCCATTTGCCGATGTTGCCGGTGGCATTCTGGCAGTTGCTTAACGACCACGGCATCACAATGATTGCCGCACCCGCAGAAGAATTTGCATCGTCTAGCGGGTTGAATTTGAACGTATTGCCCCTCAAACCGCTCAATGTTTTGATGGTCGCCGGTTTTGATGGAACGCGCCGCGTGATGGAAAAAGCCGGATGCAAGGTTACGACGTTTGAGGCGGGTGCCTTATGCATCCCGTGTGAAGGCGGGCCAACTTGCCTGACCCGTCCAATATTGCGGCGCTGAATTATGACACGCCGCCCCTACCACCGTGAACCGGGATCAGTGCGCCAGCACGATTTGATTGAGGCAACGCTTGAATGCATCGCCGAATTCGGCTTGGCGGGCGCAACCGTGCGCGAAGTAGCTTTGAAGGCGGGTGTAACGCCCGGCCTCATCCGCCGTTATTTCCATACCAAAGAACGTTTGGTCGAAGCCGCTTACGCCAAACTTTCAGCTGATATGACAGCAGCGATCAACGAAGCTGTTGGCGAAGGCGCTGCGTGCCTGCGCCTAGCGCGCTTCATCCGCGCCAGCCTTACCGCGCCGTTGGTTGACGCCAAAACCCTGTCGCTTTGGGCTGCTTTTATAAGCTCAGTTAATATCGATGCAGGCATGGCAGCGATTCACCGCGACGGCTATCGCGGATTTAGAAAGCGCGCTGAAAGCCTGATCCACGACCTAACACTAGAACGCGGCTTGGCCCCCATTCCAGCTTTGGTTCACAGCCAATCTATTGCCGTTAACGCGTTGATTGATGGCTTATGGATTGAGTTTTCAATATCGCCTGAAGAATTCAAAGCGATTGATGTTGTGCCATTTGCGCAGGAATGCGCAGCGCGTCTGCTCGGCTTGGAACCCAATAGTTTGAAGGATAAGTAATATGCGTTTTGCTCCGATAACAGACCGCTTGGCCGATACCGGCGCTGCCAAATGGGCGATCCATCACCGCGCCCGCGCGATGCAAAACCAAGGCCGTGACATTATCGAACTGACCATTGGCGAGCCGGATTTATTGCCGGAACCGGCCCTTTTTGATGTGGCTTATAATTCCATGAAAGCGGGGCGCACACGCTATTCCAGCGGGCGTGGTGAGCCCGGTCTGTTGCAAGTCTTGGCAACCCGTTATGCTAAACGACGCGCCGGCATTACACCGCAAAACATTATGTGTTTTCCCGGCACCCAGTCCGGTCTTTTCGCAGTGATGATGGGGCTGGCGGGCGCGGGCGATGAGGTGCTGGTGGGCGATCCGTCTTATGCCACATATGAAGGTATTATCCGTTCCAGCGGTGCAACGCGGGTGAGTGTGCGGCTGCGGCCGGAGCATGGTTTCAGGATGCAGGCAGATGACCTAGAAGCTGTCATCACTCCACGTTCGCGCGTGCTGCTTTTAAACTCGCCGCATAACCCGACCGGCGCGGTAATGACTAAAACCGAAATCGCTGCCATAGGAAAAATCTGCGTCAAGCGTGATCTCTGGATTGTCTGCGACGAGGTTTATGAAGAACTGGTGTTTGACGGGCAATTTGCCTCGGCATTCGACATGCCAGAACTGGCAGACCGCGTGGTGGTTGTCTCATCGATTTCAAAAATGCTGGCCGCACCGGGCTTCCGTTCTGGTTGGGTGGTGGGCCCTGAAGAATTTTGTGACCGCATGCTGCCGCTGTCAGAATCCATGCTGTTTGGCAACCAACCCTTCATAGCCGATATGACTGAATGGGCACTGGGCCAAAACCTGCCAACAGCCAGACTCATGCGCGAGGCCTACAAACGCCGCGCCGAAATACTGGTTAAACATTTGGCTCATGTGCCGGAGTTAAACCCGTTAATGCCAAAGGCGGGCATGTTTGTTGTTATCAATGTCGCGGGCAGCGGCATGGACGGCGAAGCCTTTGCGTGGGCGCTTCTGGATGCTGGCGTGGCGGTGATGCCGGGTACATCTTTCGGCGATAATGCGCGCAATTTTATCCGCATCAGCCTCACCGTTCCGGATGAAAAGATCGCCGAAGCCGCACAGCGCATTGCCGCGTTTGCATTAAGTCTTAAAGATAAAGCGGCATGAGTGTCAGCGTCGGTGAGGCCTTGATAAAACTGCTTGAGCAAGCAGGAGTTGACACGGTTTTTGGTATTCCCGGCGTCCACACTATCGAACTTTATCGCGGCCTGGCAGCCAGCACCATTCGCCATATCACCCCGCGTCACGAGCAAAGCGCGGCCTTTATGGCTGATGGCTATGCACGGGTTTCCGGCAGGCCGGGCGTGTGCCTTTTGATTACCGGCCCGGGTCTGACAAATGCAATCACCGCCATGGCGCAGGCGCGCGCCGACAGCATTCCGATGCTGGTGATCTCCGGGGTCAATGCTGTAGAAACCCTAGGCAAAGGACTTGGTCATTTGCACGAATTGCCAGACCAATCAGCGATGATCAAAACCATTTCGCTATGGTCACACACGCTTTTGAGGCCAAATGATTTGGGCGCGGTTCTTGCCGAAGCCTTTGCCCAAATGACGGCTGGCCGACCCGGGCCGGTGCATATTGAAATTCCGACCGATGTGATGAAAATGCGGATTGAATTGCCTGCATTCTCAATGCCTGCCAAAAAATTGCGATCGCCAAACAGTCATGACGTTGCACAAGCGGCATATCTTTTGAACGCCGCAAACTCTCCCGTCGTTTTATGCGGCGGCGGCGCGGTGAGGGCGTCAGATTTGGTTCGCAAACTCGCCGAAAAATCGGATGTACCGGTGGTTCAAACCGTCAATGCGCGGGGGATTATTGGCAAACATCTTTTAAGTGTTCCTGCCAGCCCGAGCCTAAAAGCCGTGCGTGACTTGCTTGTTTCTGCCGATGTCGTCTTGGCGCTCGGCACTGAGTTCGGCCCGACTGATTATGATATGTATGACACGGGCGCATTTCCGCTCTTAACCAACCTCATCCGCGTCGATTTTGATGATAAACAACTGGCGCGCAAACCGGAAATCACACTGGCGATTGAGGCCGATTGTTCAACATTTCTCGAAGAATTACTGCCGCATATTTCCGTCGTTAAACGTGATGGTATCGCGCTCGCCAATGCCTGTCGAAATGCAGCCTTTGCCGAATTGTCCCCAAACTATCAAAACCATGTTCAACTTTGTGAACAAATTTACCATGTGCTGCCCGATGCCATTATTGTCGGCGACTCCACCCAGCTGGTTTACGCTGGCAACCTCTATTTGGAAGTACCCCAGCCCTCATCTTGGTTCAATGCTGCCACTGGTTTTGGGGCACTCGGCTACGGCCCGCCATCGGCTATTGGCGCTGCGCTCGCCAATCCGCACAGGCCAGCCATTTGCCTTGTCGGCGATGGTGGAATGCAATTTAGCTTAAGCGAAATTGGCACGGCGGTAGACGAAATCGCCAACGTTATTTTTATTGTTTGGAATAATCACGGCTACCTTGAAATTGAAAATGCGATGGTGGCAGCAGACGTTGAGCCGGTGGGCGTTAAGCCAAGCGCGCCTGATTTCGTGAAAGTCGCTGAAGCCTACGGTATGCGGGCGACCAACGTAAAAATTACGGATTTAGCAGGCTTGTTAAACCATATGCTTGGGCCTTGCCTCATCCAAATCGATGTCTGAAGTATTGCTCAATCTGCAAAAAAACCTCGTGTGAAGTAATGAGAATTTGGCACAAATTGGGTTGTGAAAATTCAAAAACGAACATTTTTCGCCGGATTTTGTAGAGCAGCACAAATCTGCCGCAGTTTTAACATGCTTCTCCAATTCTAGTTGCCGCCGCCGCGGTTTTGGAGAGACAAACCATGAAATCTATTATTTCCGGGCTTCTATTTACTACGGCTTTATCTGGTTCTGCTTTTGCGGCCGATTTTGTGCCAGTCTCAAAAATCGACGCGGTAACTGTCTATATGCAAGGGGCGGATGTTGTTCGGCTTGCCAATGTTACGCTTGCTAAGGGCGAGCATCGTGTGATCTTAAGGGATTTGCCCGCCAATATTGACCCGCAATCGATCCGCGTCGAAGGTCTTCCGGATATTGCAGGCTCTCTTGCCGTAGCTTCGGTTGACACGCGCAATCAATTTACAGGCAATACGGATAGCGACCAGCGCCGCATAGCATTTGAAAATCAAGTTCAAACCTTGATTGATGAGCGCGCCGCGCTCGATATGGTGATCAACGATGCCAACCAGCAGCGTCAGTTTTTAATTGCGATGGCTGATAAACAACTGTTGCCGCAATCATCCACCGACAACGTTAAAGCAATAGATGTGACGCAATTGACCGGCCTTTTGGATTTGGTTGCCGGGCGTCTGGCGGCATCAGCCAAAACCATGCTGGAAGCGCAATTGCGCCAGCGTGACATCGACAAACAAATTGAAAACCTCAACGCCAAAGTGGCGGAACTCGCGCCGGATGAGCAGTATCAAACCGAGGTTACGATTAACGTTGAGGCCTCCGCAGACGTAACCGCAGATCTGCGCGTAAGTTATCGGGTCAATGAAGCAGGCTGGTCACCTTATTATGACGCTAAACTTGCTATTGGCAATGCGGCCAAGCCAAGCACTATTGAGGTCATTCAACGCGCTGAAGTGGTTCAGTCCACTGGCGAAATTTGGGATAATGTGGCGTTAACGCTGTCAACAGCGCGGCCATCGGGTGCAACCTCAGCGCCCGATATTTACGAGGAGGAAGTTGCTATGGTTCAGCCAGAGCAGCCGGCTCCTGTTGCCGCAGCTCCGTTAGCTGAGAGCGATGCGGAGACAAAGTCACGGGTTGAGTTTGGTGTCAGCGCTAGACCCGATGGTGCAGACAAGCCTGAAGGCGGGCGCAATAGAATGGTCAATCTGCAAAAACAGGCGGTTGTTGAGATTGCAGGCTTTCAAGCCAACTACAAAATTGAAACCCGGGTCTCTGTCGATAATTCCGGCCAGTCCAAAAAAGTGCGGATTACCAGTGCAACGCAAGATGCGACGCTTGAGGCTGTTGCTGTGCCACGGGTTGATCCTGTGGCTTACCTTACCGCAAAATATAAAATGAAGGGATCTGGCCCGCAATTGGCAGGCCCGGTTAATTTATATTTGGAGGGAACCTATGTCGGGCAGGGCGCGCTGCCGCTGCTCAATCCGGGTGAAGAGGCGAAACTCGGCTTTGGCGTTGATGACCAAATGAAAGTGACACGCAAAGAAGTAAAACGCCTGTCTGGTGAAGAAGGCATTCTCACATCGTCCAATGTCGAGGAACGCGTTTGGGATATTGCCATCGATAACCTGCATGATGTGGCAATGGATGTCACAATCTATGATCGCGTGCCGTTTGCCAGTCAGAAAGATATTGAAATTAGTGAAATCGAAGAGATGACAAAGCCGACCATCCGCAGCGTTGATAAAAAACGCGGTGTGCATAGCTGGACGCAAAAGCTGGAAGCAAAAGCCAAAGGCAGCATTAAGGTTGGATACAGAATAACATGGCCGCAAGGGATGCAGGTCGGTCTGGTGGACTAGCTTCAGGACGTTTTAATTTTACTCAAACGGCAGGGGTCTTAAAACGAAGGTTAACACGGCGACGTGTAATGACTGGCCGGATTTTAAGTCCTGAAGGTTCGAAAAAAAATGGTGCATCCCGCAAAACCAAAGTGAGAACGCGTATATTATTGAAATAAAAAGATAAAATTACAAGAACCAAACAGACGGTTGGCCAAGTATCGTCGGATATGAGTCGAACTCTTAATTGCCTCAACCTTCTTTCAAAGCCAAATCAGTTTAACCGCTTAGAAGCATTTCGCGAAATGTTAGTGAAATTCTGCGGTCGCGTAGATAGCGCCGTCCGTTAATCGTATCGGATTTTCGGGCAGGGATTTCGTGCGTCCATTGATACCGGCTTTCACCGGATAAAATCACGAGGGAACGGGGTTCTAGAATAATACGCGCTGTTGCACTGCTATCGACGTTGCGGAAAACCATCTCGCAATTTGATAACAAACTAAGCGACACAACGACCGGCCCAAAACACGGCTCGCAATCAATATGAGCACTTATCCCCTGACCAGGCAGGTATTCATTGGCGATAACTTGGTCGGGCATTATTGAAGTGTAACCTGATGCCATCAGTGAGTTGGCAACAAGTTGCAACCATTCCGGCAGCGGGCCAAGATAGCTGTCAGATGCGATCCGTCGGGCCTTGTAATCATATCGATAGCCAAAATGCTGCACCCGGCGTTTCAGGTCATTGCTCCAGTTTTCCGAATCAAGGTGTTTTGTCAGCGCGTTCGCCAACTCTTCGGTGATGAAGTTAGGCAAATATAAAAGTCCAGAAGGAAATTCAGAGCGCACCGGATCAGAAAGCATGCCAACTACTCAGTTGTTTTGAAATACAAAGGTTACAAACTTATCAGCGGTGGCAATAGCACTTTCGTCTTGGTTACTCGTATTTACGTGTTGATAATTTGGAAACCGTTTTGGATTGAACCGATGCGCAAAAGGCTTTGGCAGACCTGCCCAACGAGCCGCCTCATCAATCGAAAATGAACCATCATAATAGGGGCTGTTTATGGTTGTCACACATATTTGTCTGCCAGCCTTGGTGGCATTTGCCGCGCTTTTTAGAAAACGTCTCATAAGAATGTGATTTGGATTTCGTCCGTATTTTGGATGTCTGCTCCCAACGTTTGGAAATTGAAAAACAATAAGATCGAAGACAGCTGTTCCAAATTGTATATCAATTTTTTGGGCATCTACACCGTCCATCACTTTGCATCCAAGACGAACAAGCTTGCGCGCATTAGACATTGTTGTCTCCGACCAGTCTTCACAAAGTTCAAAAGTCGTTGCACAGATTGTTTTTCTGCTCAATTTATCGAGCTTTTCAGCGATGCAAAGCGCAAAACTCAAATTGCCTTCACCGACAAAAAGAGTTTTACCCGGTAACGCTGCGCCGGCAAAATCGAATTCATCTTCGGTATTGAGCGCATATTTCAGCCGCAAAGCAGCAGCGAAAAATTGCTCGGACAGGAAATTATACATGGCTGAACCCGTTAGCTATTCCTGCGTATTTTGAAAAATGCTAATCGAGAAATTGGGCACGTGGATAAGTTTAATACGATTATCGCTCGAGTCACACGGCGGGCCCGGCGTCAAAAGCCAAAAGCGAGGACTTCAAGTGTTCGCAGATGTGTAGGGAGTGGTGGTAGATTTGGTGCACCCAAAGAGATTCGAACTCCTGACCCCCAGATTCGTAGTCTGGTGCTCTATCCAGCTGAGCTATGGGTGCATATCGCTGCATTAACGCGGCGTGTCTTTGTTTCTCTAGCCATTTGAGCTGTCATTGGCAACGCCAAAAGTGCCAAATTTATGAAGCGGCAATTTTTGCCTTTGCCGCATCATATTCACGGCTCATCTTCGCCACCAGTTCAGCCACCGGTAACACGGCCTTGACAGCGCCGATGCCTTGGCCTGCACCCCATATATCTTTCCACGCTTTTGCGCCGGTTGCTGCGCCGTCAAAATTCATTTTGGAGGGATCAGCTTCCGGCAAATTGTCGGGGTCCATACCGGAGTTGGCAATTGACGGTTTTAAATAATTTCCCGGAATGCCGGTAAAATAATTGGAATAGACGATGTCTTTGGCATTACTGTCGACGATCATTTGCTTGTAATCATCCATTGCGCGGGCTTCTTTGGTGGCTATGAAAGGCGAGCCAATATATGCAAGATCAGCGCCCATCGCCTGCGCCGCCAGAATCGCACCGCCTGTGGCAATAGACCCCGACAGCAAAAGTGGCCCGTCAAACCATTCACGAATTTCTTGGATCAAGGCAAAAGG
>JANMFT010000011.1:0-5268 GCA_031374255.1 Limoniibacter sp.
AAGCCCGGTATAATCGCGGCCAAAGGTTATAACTGGCCAGCCATAGTTTTTGCCGGCCTCAGGCCTGTTGATCTCGTCGCCGCCCTTTGCGCCATGCTCAACTGTTATCAAGCCGCCATCAACCGGATCAAGCGTTGCCCCTTGCGGGTTGCGATGGCCCTTCGACCAGATTTCCGGCAACGCGCCGCCTGCAATATAAGGGTTATCGTTTGGAACTGAGCCATCTGGCGCAATACGCAGCACTGCCCCTGCATGATCGTTCATGTCCTGTGCGCGGGGTGCATCACCGCGGTCACCGGTGGTGATAAACAGATTGCAATCGGGCGCAACAACAATGCGCGAACCATAGTGGCGGGTTGTGCCGCTCATTTTGTTCATGACGAAAATATCTTTGGTGTTTTCCAGCCTGCCGCCTGTTGCGCCGTCGCGCACGAGTTCTGCGCGCGCTACAGCTGTGCCTGTGCCGCCCTTGCCTGATTTGGAATATGAAAAGAATACCGTGCCGGTGGTTTCAAAATTGCAGGCGGTTGCCACATCCAAAAGCCCGCTCTGGCCGGCCACCGCAATTTTTGGCAGGCCCGGCAAAGGCTCGCCCATTTTACCGTCTTTGATTATGCGCATTGCGCCTTCACGCTCAGTCACAAGAATTGCGCCATCATCCAAAAACTGCATGCCCCACGGGTTGCGCAGGCCGTCTGCAATGATGGTGGTTTGAACGGTGCCGGCTGACGTTTTGAATTCGGTGGCGACAGCAAAAGTCGAAATTGATGACAGTGCGATAATACTGAAAATGCGCATTGGGTTATCCTTGCTTGCCAGTTATTTTGAAAAGCGGAAAGCGGCCAATTTGCGGCGCTATCCACTTCAAATCCAGCCATTGGCGTTAAACCGAAAATCATTTATATGACATTGAAAGACGGCCTCGCAGCCAAGCGGGGCCGTTTTCTATTTTGGTGCGTCACTGACGCTTAGACACTGTAAGGCGACTACGATGGAAAAAGTTCCGATGACTGTGACCGGCAATGTGAAATTGCGCGAGGAACTGCGCTGGCGTCAGCAAGAAGAGCGCCCGCGTATCATTGAGGCGATTTCCGAAGCCCGAGCGCATGGCGATTTGTCTGAGAATGCAGAATATCACGCTGCAAAAGAAAGCCAATCGCTCAATGAAGGCCGCATCAAGGAACTTGAAGGCGTAACCGGCCGCGCTGAAGTGATTGACCCCAGCAAGATGTCAGGCACGACCATCAAATTTGGCGCGACCGTGGTTTTGGCGGATGACGATAATAATGACGAAAAAACCTATCAGATTGTGGGTGAGCATGAGGCAGATGTAAAATCCGGCCGCGTTTCAATCACTTCGCCCATTGCGCGGGCGCTCATCAATAAAAAGGTCGGCGACGCGGTAGCGGTTAAGGCTCCGGGCGGTGACAGATCGTATGAAATTTTGGCTATTCACTGGCGCTGAGAGGCTTGGGCTGTGAGGGCGCATAGCAGAATCGAAGATGTGGATGTGATTGCGCCTAATTTTAAGCGGCGGCTATCAGGCGTCACATCCACGATCATCCAGTTGGTGCCACTTCAGGCCAAAATGGGTTTGCGCATCGCAACGCTCGGCCCCGGTTTGCCGGATTACCTGCCTTCCGTGCGCTTTCGTGATTTATGGCGTTTGTGGAAGAGGCCGGCAGGCAAAAAATTTCGGGTTTGGCATGCCCGCCGCAATGTCGAAATGATCGGTGGGATTTTCTTGCGTGATGTGCTGCGCATGCCGCTGAAATTGGTTTTCACTTCTGCTTCACAGCGCGAGCATAAATCTTTCACGCGGTTTTTGATCGGCCGTATGGATGCGGTTATAGCGACCAGCGCTAAAACCGCACGCTATCTTAAAGTGCCAAACCAAGTGATTATGCATGGCATTGATACAAATAAGTTTTGCCCGCCTGCTGATAAAGCGGCGGCAAAATATGCGGTGTCACTTGATCCTGAACGGCAACATGTCGGGTGTTTTGGCCGCATAAGGCATCAAAAAGGCACGGATCTTTTTGTGGAAGCCATGATCATTACAATGGCAAACAACTCGAACTGGGATGCGGTGATTTGCGGGCGGGCCACAGCAGAACATCAAACGTTTGAGCAAGGCCTAAAATCACGCGTGGCAGAAGCTGGGCTTTCCAAAAGGTTTATCTTTGCCGGCGAACACACTGACATTCACCGCTGGTATCAGGCCATGGATTTGTTTGTTGCCCCACAACGCTGGGAGGGTTTTGGTTTGACGCCGTTAGAAGCCATGGCATCTGGCGTGCCGGTAATTGCAACTGATGTGGGGGCGTTTGGGGAGTTGGTTCGAGTTGGAATAAATGGTGAAATTTGCCCCGCTGGAGATATTGAAGCTTTGACTTCTGCTATAGATACCTTTTTTTCAAATCCGGCAAAAATCAAAAATATGGGAGAAAACGCCAAAAGGTTTGCGCTTGAGAATTTCGCTCTGGAAAAAGAAGTTATCGCACTCAATAATGTTTATCTGAACCTATTATCAAAGGCGACAAAGACTTGAAAATATTGATCGTTGCCAAAGACAATGGGTACGGGCTTTCAGTTCATAGTGGCCTTTTAAAAACAGCGCTGGAGGCTGCAGGCTTTGAAGTGGACTGTGTTGATCCCCGTAAACGGAACTTGTTTCATCGTTTTTTTGGAACGAAGCGAGCCGATCTGGCAATTCATATTGAGCGAATTGGCACTGCATGGCTTAATGCCGCCCCGAAACACGCGCTGCTGCCGCAGCAGGAACGTTATCCAAGGCGATTAATCAGGCGTCTGAAAAAAATTGATATGATCTTTGCGCAAACACGGCATGCTGAGGCAATATTTTTAAGTCTAAATAGCCCGACAGTTTTCACGGGCTTTACTTCGCGTGATCGGTTATTGCCAAACGTTGAAAAAAACTGGCAGCGCGTTTTTCATTTGGCTGGTGGAAGCAGGGAAAAAGGCACTGAAGATATTCTGGCGCTTTGGGCAAAACATCCGGAATGGCCGGAATTGGTGCTGGTGCAAAAGGCATCTAACGCGCCTAAAAGCGTTCCAGAAAATGTAATTTTGCTGGCTGGCCACATCGATGATGCAGAACTCCAACGGTTGCAAAATGAATGTGGCATACATTTATGTCCGTCGCGTTCGGAAGGTTGGGGGCACTACTTGCACGAAGCAATGTCTTGCGGAGCCGTGGTTGTGACAGTTAATGGGGCGCCTATGAATGAATTTGTCAATTCAGAAAATGGTATCTTAGCGCCGTTTGCGCGCAAAGAGCCAAGGCGTTTGGGAACGAATTACTTCGTGGATCTTGTAGAATTTGAAAGCGCCATAGACCGCGTTCTTGAAATGGAAACCGCCGAAAAATTAGCGATTGGCCTAAAAGCACGCCAGTTTTTTGTTCGCATTTCAACGGAGTTTCCGGTGCAATTAAACTTGGCAATTCGCAAATTGCTAGTTAGCGGGTTGTCATGATGAAAACCATAGTTCGCCTCCCAATATTGATTGCGCCAAAGGCCAAACATCACATGGTGCGGGTGGGCAGCCAATATGATGGCGGCTATATAATAGCTGCGCCGCTAATAGATTGCACCGACACTATCTTAACTTATGGCTTGGGATTAAATTGGGATTTTGAGCAGAAAATGGCTCAACTTGGTCATGTCAGAAAAATTCATTGTTATGATCATACGATCAGTAAAGGGCACCTGCTTAAAAGATATTTCAAAGCAAAAATCTTTTATAAAGCCAAGCCTCAAAAATATGCTGGGTACATCTCTGCTTACAAAAACTACGGACAATTTTTTGAGTCAGATCGTGAGTTCAAGCATTATAAGCTTTGTGTTGCCGCCGCTGACGGAACAGGACAAGTTTCAGTAAATTCAACTTTGGAAAAATTGTCTGCTTACAACGACGGCATATTTTTCAAGTGTGATATTGAAGGCGCTGAATTTGAAATCGCAAATGGCATTATTGAAAACGCTCCCAAGTTTCAGGGCATAGCATTAGAATTTCATGATGTATCGGAACGTCTCGATGAAGTTGTGGCCATCATCACTTCTCTGCAAAAGACCCATAATCTTGATCACGTCCATGTGAACAACATGTCGAAATTGGATGCCAACGGCATACCTAGCGTGATAGAAATTTCCATGTCACGGTATGATTTGAAATCTGAAACTAGCGCGGAGTTATTACGTGGCTTCGGACTCGAAAGTTCTAAAGATCCTGCTTTACTTGATCAGCCTAATTCGCCAGATAGGCCAGATATGGCAATTGAGTATTTTTAGTTCGGTAATCCAATGCGATGGAAAGGCCGTTCATGGTTGATGCAAGATTTAAGTCAAGATCAATTTGGGTTGATGCAACGAATTTAGTGCGTCGGGGTTTGCAAGGTCCGATCGGCGTTACGCGTGTAGAAAACGGTCTTCTGACTTTAGCATTGGCCGATCCGGATAGTGGTATAGCCATAATGGATCGCCGACTTAATCGGATTGAACCTGCGAGTGATCGTACCAGAAATTATGTAAAATTTTTAATTGAGCGTCAGTCATTGCCGCTTGCAAAAACATACATTGCTCGTCTCGTAGATGAGGTTTTTTTCTTTGATGTGCAACTTAAATACGGTGATAACACCACTGCTCGTCGCTGGGCTTCAACTTTAGCAAATGGCGAACAGAAAAGAATGCTCTACCAGATTTCTAAAGTACTTCTTAAAATCGTGTTTCTCATCGCCACGGTTTTGCGGCTTTTGCCTTCTCTTGTTTTAAATCTATGCCGCGACTTTTGGCCAAGGCAAACGCAACAAATTACAGTTTTGCCAAAATTTATTATCTCACATGAACTCTATTCGTCGCTCGGATTGCGGCAGGCGATAAAGAGAAGAGGCCTATTTGCGATTTCGGCCACGCGCAGGGGCGCAGCAGCGTCGAGGCGATTCACGACGCGAGCGTCGCCCTAGTTGAATCGCAGCACCGCTGGGATCAGTTCTGGGCGGGGCGCGAAGCCGGGTTGCAGGAATATCTGGACGAACTGGCCAAGATCGACGGGCTGGCGATTGAGGGCGGCATCGAAGCCGGCAAACTCCACGCCATCCGCGAAAAGGAAAAGAGCCGCGTCCGCTTGCAGGAAAAGTGGAACGCCCCGGAGCCTCCGTGGAATGTTTCGGCCAAGCTCATCTGGAACATCCACAATACGCCGGCGGCGCAGATATCGATTCTGGGCAAGATCACCGGCATGGCGTTC
>JANMFT010000159.1:0-7118 GCA_031374255.1 Limoniibacter sp.
TGCATCCGGCAAAAATCCCTCCGACCATTTCAATGAAATTGACGAGTCCTGACCCTACACCCTGCCCTGCAAACCTGTTCCGGCAAAGACCCGTTTTTCTGGCTTGGGTTTTGGCGGCAGATCCCTCGCTGGTCTCGAATAAACTCGCTGTTTCTGCCACGGTCTGTTCAGCGTCGGGTAGCTCCATTCAATGCTGTAGCTGCTTGAGGTGCTTTTTATGGACATGATTGGTGCTTCACGCCAGCCAACACGGTCACTTGATTTTCGTGCTGCGTTTTCATTTTTGTAAATAGATGCCGCACCGTGCCGCGCTAACATTCCCGATGTGATAACCGCCGCTTTAGTGCTGCACTTGACCGGTGGACCGGGAAAACCTTGAACCACTAATTCAGCGGTTTTGCAGGCTGGTTCCACACTTTCTAGCGTTTTGGCGTATGCGACACGCAATCCGCTGGGCAATTGGCCAAGGCAAAGTATTTTTGTACAAGTAAAACCCTCGCCGAAATTTGATAAATTATAAAGTTCAGTTACGCCAACAGGCTTTAGAACAAGTGCGGTTTCGGCGGTTCGCTGCCAGTTCTTGACACTGAAATCATCGGGCCGTGTTGAACCAACTGCCAGCTCGTTATTTGTGGTCACATACGCAACCAATTTTGCATTTTCATTAATAAATGCCACAGGCTCTGCGCGCATCAGCAAAAAACCGGTTGCACATAACAGCGGAATCAAACCGACCATGCGCAATCTCGTTTGCGGCAAACAAAACACCACCAAAGCAAATGTTGACAGTAGTAAAGCTGCTAAAGGCACTGGTCCCGTTGCATCCGGCCCGCCAATACCGGCAATCGCATGTGCCAGCCACAGCATAAAATCGACGCCGGAAGCCATGATGGGCCAGATGTAACCATCAAGTCCAAATGGCATTGCCACCATTGCAGCAACAGCAGACGGCATCACGACAATGGAAATTGCTGGAAGCGCTAACAAATTCGACAGTATGCCCCAAGGCGCCAGGCGCTCAAAATGATATGCGCCAAAAGGTAGTGTCGCTAATCCTGCCACGGTTGACGACAGCACAGTTCCGATTATCGCTTTTTTTGCGCTGTCATATATGCGCCAGCCTAGATTTTGCTGCATGGGTTTTTCAACAATTTCACGCCGCGCCCACCAGCGATAGATTGCAATCAAGCCAGCCGTTGCGGCAAACGACATCTGAAAGCCCGGCCCGGCAATTTCATGCGGCCAAATTGCCAGCAATATCAGCGCCGCAATCGCCAAATTCCGCATGGTGATAGCGGGTCTGTCCACCAGAACCGCGCCAAGCATTACAATAATCATAATTGTGGAACGAAGCGTGGCGACTTCGCTTCCAGATAATAGGCAATACAAAATTGCCATTAGAATTCCTGCACTTGCCGCCAGTTTTTTAACCGGCCAAACGTTTGCAATTGCAGGCAACAATGCAAACCCGAGCCGAATTGTCGCAATCACAACGCCCGCTGCCAAAGCCAAGTGTAAACCGGAAATTGACATGATGTGCGCAAGGCCGCTTCGCCTAAGAGCCTCATTATCGGCTTCCACTACTGCACCGCGAACACCGGTCACGAGGGCAGCCACCACAGCACCGGTTTCACCCGGCACGATTGTGCGGATATGCGCCGTCAAATCACTGCGCATCGTATCAATTTTTTCGGTCAGGGTTTTGAGTTCAGTTGAGTCGGAAAACTCAGGTTTTCCTAGAAAAAACCCTGCTGCACCGACGCCATCAAAATAGCTCTCAAAGGCAAAGTCATATCCATTGGGCTGAACCGGCCCGGGCAAAGCGAACAGTTTTACCAAGCCGGTCACCGAACTGCCTGCTGTAATTTCAGCAAAATTACCCCGTGCGGATACACGGATTCTTTCCGGCGCAAACTTCAGTTTTGGGCGTTCCGTCGATTGAATATCGATCACCAAACGCGTGCGGCCTTTGGTGATTTGCTCAGCATGAACGAGCCTGCCAGTGATTCGGGTGGTCACTTCCGACCCCATCATCACCGTTGCAAACCGCAGAGTTTCAAGTTTTGCTGCGGCCACACCGAGGCAGCCAAATAAAAGCGCCGTCAGCACTAATTTTGGAACAGATGTGTTTCGGGCAAACACCAAAAGGCATAACGCCATGCCACATATCGCAGAAATCGCTCGTAGACTTGGTTCATTTTCCAGCGAAAAATAAACCAGCGCACCACAGCCAAACCATACGGGTAAAAATAAAAACGCGGTGCCAAACTCCGCTTCTTCGCACAGATTTGTAAGCGTCCAATTGCCAGCGATTTGAGTGACCGGCTTTTGGGCGATTTTAACCGGCACAAAAACTTGGCGCTCAATTGCGGGTGGCGCTTTCTCGGGCGCGAACAGCACTTCTTCGCTAACAGCTTCGCGCTCGTCGGCTTTTCGTTCATCGACCAAGTCTATTGAAAAGCGCGCGACCAAAATTACCCTTTCGGGGAGTTCAATTTTGCGCAGCACCACAATAGAAACTTGGCTGCCTCTAGGAGTCAAGCAAGCCGAAGTAGTGGTTCGCGGTTGACCTTATAATTTTGATTTTTTGGGCATCTTGGGTTTAGCTTTTGCAGCAACACGTTGAGAAGCTAATAAAGCTTTTCCGGCCCACCCTGCCATTTCATAAGCATCATCAAAGGCTGATTCTGGGATTGACCAGTAAGGCATGGCAACAATTTTGCCTTTGCCCTCATACATCCACTGGCAACCGCCCGCAGAAGCAAATTCGGCGGAAGATTGCTCATCGGCTTTAAACACCAGTTCGCCTTTGGACAGTTCAAGGGCAATGATCAACCCGTCAGCATAAATGCCTTTTCCGCCAAACATCTTTTTGATTGTTATTGGGCCGAATAATGAAAATAGATCATGCAGATGATCATTTTCCATCTATGCACACTCAGGCGGCGATTTCGCCGCGGGCCAGTGCCAAATCCTTCAGATCGGCAGCTTTCAATTCAACGCTTTCGCCGCATCCGCAAGCCGACGTCTGGTTCGGGTTGCGGAATGCAAAACCGGTGCGCAGTTTGGTTTCTTCATAATCCATCTCGGTGCCGAGCAGATAAAGCGCAGCTTCCGGCGCAACCCAAACGTGAGCGCCGTCACGTTCCACATGGTCATCACGCAATAAGGGTTCGGTTACGAGATCAACCTTATATTCCATGCCTGCACAGCCGCCTTTTTTGACAGAAATGCGCACACCTTTAGCGTTGTCACGCGAATCGGCGATCTCGCGCACACGCAAGGCCGCAGCATCTGATAATGAGAGGATGGCGAAAGACATAAATAGCGCCCTGTTTAATACATGATTAGGATAGTGAACTTTTATGAAGGTTACAATGGAGGTGTGAAAAATGTGTGGTCGTATCTTTTGACGAGATCATTTCCTTTGAGGCGGGTCGACAGAGGGATAGGGTGGTGTATGAGGCATCGACGAGATTTTGATAAATATGGGTTTTGAAATGTTTGCAGACTGGGCGCGGCGCATCAGACTCAAAATCAAAAAGCGCAAAAACCGGGGAGTGGATGGCCTTATCCGGCGTCAATTTGATTTTCACATTCAAAACAACGTAAAAACCCGACAGTTAAACCATCCGAACCCGTTTACCCGATATGGCGGCAAGACCTTCTCCCAATCCGACGAAGACGGGCTGACATTAGAGATCATTCGTCGCCTGAATATCCAAAATGGCACCTATTGCGAATATGGCGTTGGCGATGGGACGGAAAATAACACATTGGTTCTTGCGGCACTTGGATGGCGCGGCTTTTGGGTTGGCGGGGAAGACCTCGCTTTTAGTTGGCAAACTGCAAAACGGTTCGGCTTTGTAAAAAACTGGATCACTCAGGACAACATCATTGAATTGCACAACGAAGGGCGAGCACTCGCGAAAGTTGATAAAGTCGATGTCGTTTCACTTGATTTGGATGGCAATGATTTGCATCTCGTCGCCAAGTTGTTGGCTTCAGGCATTTTACCGCGGCTGTTTATTGTTGAATACAACTCAAAGTTTTTGCCGCCTATACGTTTCACAATAACCTATAACGCTAGCCACACTTGGAATCGTGACGACTATTACGGCGCATCATTGCAAAGCTTTGCAGATTTATTTGCCGAGCATGGTTACCGGTGCATCGTCTGCAATGCCGCGAGCGGGAGCAATGCATTTTTCATAAAAAATGAGGACGCAGACAAATTTCCGGAAGTTCCAAATGAGTTATCACTCATTTATTCAGAACCTCATTTATACCTGATCCCGCATCTCACCCACAGACCTTCGATCAAGGTAATTGAAGACATTATTAACCGGTGATCTAACTCCACCTAGTACCAGCCCACCGCCACTCTGGCTTCTTCACTCATGCGGTCATGACTCCAGGGTGGGTCAAAGGTGATCAGTGCTTTGACATCGCGTACGCCTTCAACAGAAGAAACCGCGTTTTCGACCCAGCCCGGCATTTCGCCGGCCACAGGGCAGCCGGGTGCTGTTAGCGTCATATCGATTTTCACCATACGATCATCGTCAACATCAATGCGGTAGATCAGACCCAGCTCATAAATATCAGACGGGATTTCAGGATCATACACCGTTTTCAGCGCTGCAATGATGTCATCGGTCATCCGCGCCAATTCCTCTTGAGGAATGGCCGAAGTTTCAGAACCAGTGATGATTTCAGGTAGATTTGGCTCTGGCAAATTATCAAAAATATCACTCATGCGAACAACTTTCTGGCTTTCTCAAGCGCTTCTGCAAGCGCGTCCACCTCGGCAAGTGTATTGTACATACCAAACGAAGCGCGGCAGGTGGAGGTTACACCAAAACGGGCCATCAAGGGTTGGGCGCAATGCGTGCCTGCCCTGACCGCAACGCCTGCACGATCAATCACCATGGAAATATCATGCGCGTGAATACCTTGCATTTCAAACGAGAAAATCGCGCCTTTGCCGGGCGCATCGCCAATAATGCGCAGCGAATTGATTGCGGTAAGGCGTTGGCGGGCGTAATCACGCAGTGAATTTTCATGCGCGGCAATGGCTTGGCGGCCAACCGAGTTCATGTAATCCAGCGCTGCGCCCAGGCCGATGGCCTGCACAATTGGCGGCGTACCTGCCTCAAACCGGTGCGGCGCGTGGTTGTAAGTGACGTTATCCATTGTCACGTCTTTGATCATTTCGCCGCCGCCCAAGAACGGCCGCATGTTCTCCAAAAGCTCTTTGCGGCCCCATAACACACCTATACCAGACGGGCCGTAGAGCTTGTGGCCGGTGACAGCATAAAAATCACAGCCAATGGCCTGCACATCGACCGGCAAATGCACGGCGCCTTGTGCACCATCGACCACGAAAATGATCCCGCGCGCGCGGCAGATCGCTGCCATTTCCACAATCGGGTTCACAGTGCCCATCACATTCGACATATGGGTGACCGACACAAGTTTGGTGCGGTCTGTCAGCTTCGCCTCAAAATCAGCAATTGAAAATGCGCCGGTATCATCAACTTCAATCCAGCGTATGACTGCGCCTTGGCGCTCACGCAAAAAGTGCCACGGCACAATGTTGGAGTGGTGCTCCATTTGGCTGAGCACAATTTCATCGCCTGCAACCATGTTTTCCATCGCCCAACCGTAGGCGACGATATTCAATGCCTCGGTAACGGACTTAGTGAAAATCACCTCATCAACGGAAGGCGCATTCAGGAAAACGCGCACCTTTTCACGCGCGGCTTCATAAGCATCCGTGGTGGCATTCGACAAATAATGCAGGCCACGGTGAACATTGGCATATTCGTGGCTGTAGGCATAAACGCCCGCATCAATCACCGCCTGCGGCTTTTGAGCAGACGACGCATTATCCAGATAAACCAATGGCTTGCCATACACTTCCCGCGCTAAAATCGGGAAGTCACGGCGTATTGCCTCAACGTCATAGGGTTTAACAGCGGCGTTCATTGCTTTGCCATCCAATAGTTAGTTTAGTGCGTCGCCAGCCATTTAGCGAGGCGGTCCAGAAGTGCATCATGCAGCGCTTCATCTTCAATTTCATCAACCAATTCAGAGACGAATGCGCGCACCAGCATTGCCCGAGCCTCATCATGCGGCACACCGCGTGCCATCAAGTAGAATAGATGGTCTTTATTTATTTCTGTGACAGTGGCCCCATGGCCGCAGGCAACATCGTCGGCAAAAATCTCAAGCTCGGGCTTGGCCAGAAACTCGCCTTCATCTGATAGCAGCAAGGTATTGCATGCCATTTTTGCATCAGTTTTTTGCGCTTCAGCCGCTACGCAAATTTGACCTTGGAAAACGCCTTTACCCTCGCCGGTAACCACATTTCGGAAGAACTCGGTTGATGAAGTGTGCTCAACAATGTGGCGCACAACCATCGTGACATCGTTAAGGCGTTTACCGGACAACAAATTCATGCCGCGGATACGGAAATCGGTGTGCTCGCCATTGAGCGTCACATCAATCTCGCGGCGGGCAAGGCCGGCGCCAGTGTTGATAACCACCAGCATAACGTGCGCGTTTTTGCCTATGTTGATCGTGAGCCGTGCCATGTGTGTGGCGTCGTCTGCGACTTCCTGCAAAATCACATAGGTGACGTTTGCGTTGTCGCCGACGGTTAAATCGGTGATCACCGACGACAAGCCGCCGCCATGACTACGTTCAATCAAAGTTGCCTTTGCGGCTGCACCAATTGTGACACGGTTGATGGCGTGCAGCGCGGATTGCGACGCAAAATCCATTTGGATAGGCGAAACGGTTTCAATTCCAGCTGTAATGCTAATTTCAAAACCGGTTGAAGCCAACGCGGTGGACAACATGCCAACTGCATCTGATTTATTGGCAATTTGCATCAAACTCTCAGCTTCACCTGAAGCAAAAGATGGAGCGATTGAGGCAATCGATACGCCGTCCATTTGCGCCAAACTTGTAATGCCCGCGTCGTTTGCGGAGAGCACGCTGGCGTTTTTGACAACGGCTTTGGCGCTAACCGCCTTGCCCGTTTCAGGCAGACCGCGCAGCAAGGTGCGCAAATCAGTGTAGTGCCACTCTTCAACCTTGCGCGTTGGCAGGCC
>JANMFT010000060.1:0-7349 GCA_031374255.1 Limoniibacter sp.
CCCGTTGCGATCGATATTACGCCAAAGCCACAAGCCCATAAAAAAGTGGACGAAAGCCCGCGTTTGCCACGCGCTTTGCCAACAGCAAAAGTGAAGATTAGCGACGACAATTTCAGTGAGCTGGCGACCGTAATACTGAAACCAGAACCGCTCAAAAAGCGCTGGCCGCTTGGCACCATATTCATGTCAGCCGCCGGCGCTTTGATTACACTTTGGCTATCGTCATCGCTTTACATTTGGGTCGAAAACCTGATTGAAACCAAACCGCAACTCGGCTTTTTGGCGGCAGGTTTGGCTGTTCTTACCGCTTTAGCGCTATTCGGCTTTGTTACACGTGAAATTTTCGCAATTACCCGGCTTTCCGGAAACCAAAAATTGCGGCAATCTCTTGGGACGGCTGCCTCCGAAAACAATATTATGCTGGCGAGAAGTGCGGTTTCAAATCTAATGAAAATTGCTGAAACCTTGCCTGCAACAGCCAAAGGCCGGACTGATTTTCTCGGTGCTGACCGCGAGTTTTTGGACGCAACCGATCTTATCAATCTTGCTGAAAATGATCTTGTCAGACCACTGGATATGATTGCCATAGAACGCGTTACAGCTGCGGCAAAGCGTGTTTCGGTTGTAACAGCCATCAGTCCGCGCGCATTCGTTGATATTGCTTATGTCCTTTATGAAAACGCCAAATTAGTGCGTGCCGTCGCTGAAATTTACGGCTGCCGCCCCGGCGTTTTTGGATTTTTGCGATTGGCGCGCGAAACCCTGGCGCATTTGGCTGTAACAGGCGCTGTTGCAATGGGCGACAGTCTCATCCAGCAAATCGTCGGGCATGGCATGGCCGCGCGGGTATCTGCCAAACTCGGTGAAGGTGTTTTGAACGGGTTGATGACGGCCCGTATCGGCTTTGCTGCAATGGACGTTACACGGCCTGCCCCATTTTCGAATGCCAACCGGCCAAAGATCACGCAGGTTTTATCGGTATTAAACCCGATGTCAGCAAAGCAAGATGCTCAAATCGAATAAAACCAACCAAGCCTTAACCATTTCCGGCAATGATTGATTCATAACTTTATTTTGCGCATCATGCGTGAAACAAGTCTTGTTTATCAGTTTGTATCGGAACCTGTTTATGTCAGTCATTCGCAATCTCGCCGCCGCTAGCTTGATGATCATATCATTCAGCGCGCACTCTGCTTTTGCGGGTTCTGAGTCAGGGTTTTTCGAGCAGGTGCAAGGCCGCTGGGTTGGCCCCGGCGAAATTGTGGCTGGTAAATATAAAGGCACGCGTTTCAATTGTGATTTGACTGGCGTTGCCAATGGCGGCGGAAGTGGTGTTGATCTTGAAGGAACATGCCGCGTGGGCGTGTTTACGCAAGTGATGAAAGCCAGCATCGTTAAAGGCGGCAAAAGCTATCGCGGCACATTTCTCGATGGTGCCAACGGTAAAGGTCTCGATATCACGTCCGGCAGTGTGGACGGCAACCGTGTGGTGTTTGCCATGATGCGCGAACAGCTCAAGGGTGCAATGCTGGCCAAAGTCAGCAACAAAAACCAGATGAGTGTTACAATTTCAGTCGACGTCTCAAAGCAAATGGTTCCGGTGATCGGCATGAATTTGAAACGCGTTGATGACAACGCAACCGCTTCGACCGATAATTAGGGTATGCTAACCCTGACGTTCAGGTGTGCGGACAATCAAACCGTCTAATTTGTCGGATACTTTAATCTGGCACGACAAACGTGAGGTTGGACGCACATCATAGGCAAAATCCAACATATCCTCTTCCATAGGCTCAGCCTTGCCGACAATAGCACTCCAAGCATCGTCAATATAAACGTGACACGTGGCGCATGCGCATGCACCGCCGCATTCAGCTTCGATGCCCGGTACTTGGTTTCGGATAGCGTTTTCCATGACCGTTGAACCATTTTGCGCCTCAACAGCAAACTCTGTGCCATCAAAGGCGATATAGGTAATCTTGGCCATAAAGGTCTCCGGCAGGAAATTTGAGCGTTAAGTGCTGCCATTCGCAAACAGCGCTTTGCCTGTCAACATGAGTGGCTGTCGCAGGCTGTAACGCGAACGTCACATTATTGCGAAGTGCAGAATTTAGCGGTTTAAACCTGCTATAAAATCCCTGATACGGGCGATTTCCGCATCAATTGCGGTGATCAGCTTAGGATCAGAAGGTGCTTCCTCGATTTGCGAAGCAATATGCGAAAGTCCAAATGCACCCACGGCCCCGGCCGAACCGCGAATGGTGTGCGCAATTGATTTGCGTTCGCGACCGGTTGTTGCGCGCAACTGCCCGCCGCAAAGGCCTAATTGTTGGCGGAAAAGTTGCAATATTTCAGTTTCCAAGGCGCGATCTCCACCAGTCTGGCGCGCCAGATGCACCAGATCAAGCGGGCGGTTTGTGGATGGAACCGAGAATCCGCCCGCAGGACCATAAAATGCAATCCGGTCAGCTTGTTTACTTTCAAACCCGCCATCCATGGCAATTGCAGCACTCATAACGCCCCCAAAACTCTACGCAAAAATAACAATTTGGGTTAAATGTAGCAGGCTCGGGTTAATACCGCGCTTCCAAGGCGCATCGTAAAAGCGTTTATTTGCTCACGTCAGCTGTTAACCTTATTCACAGTTAACTCCCCCTTTATGCGATGAGCAGTGTATTTTTGCGTCAGTAACGGTATGTTAACCATTCGGCGCGGCGCTCGAAGTCCGTGCATTTGTCAGTGGCGTAGGGTTTATCATGGCGCGTAAAGCATCCTCAGGCAAAACAGCCGCAGCTCCGGACTTAGGCATTGAACTGTCAATGGCTGACTTCGAATCGATGATTTCAGATGCCGCACAAGAACTTGCAGAAGAACAAAGGGCGGTTGACAGCGCCACCTCAGCGACGCCTGTGGTGAAAATGCCCGCTGCAAAACCGGTCAAAAGCACACCTCTGGCAGCTGCCTCACAGGCGCAGGCCAACCCGCCGCGCGCGGCAAATGCGGAAACAGCCCCGGTCTTTATTCCGCCGGCAGCAAATGATCCAAAAAAGGGCCGCACATTTGACCCGTTCGGCCGCAAGCCTTCTTCCGGTGTCTATTGGACAGTGCTGCTGCTTTCTGTGGTCTGGGCCGCTGCCGGATATTTTCTTGCGACACGGTTTTTTGGCTCGCAGCTTTTCAACGTTACAAGTGCCGCTTCTGTCTTTTCAAGACCAAACCTGATCGCCACACTCATTGCAATTGTGGTGCCGATTGCTGGCTTCTGGTCGTTTGCAGTGCTTGTGCGCCGCGCCCAAGAGATGCGCATTGCTGCGCAGTCCTTGACAGATGTTGCCTATCGTCTGGTTGACCCGGAAAGCCTTGCCGAAGAGCGCCTCACGACAATTTCCCAAGCTGTGCGCCGCGAAGTTGCCGCCATGAGCGACGGCATCGACCGCACTTTGTCTCGCGCCGTAGAACTTGAGTCTTTGCTTCATACTGAAGTTAATGAACTCGAACGCGCTTACAGCGACAATGAAGGGCGTATGCGCGGACTTCTTGATGGTCTCGGCAATGAGCGCCAATCCATCATAGGCCAGGCTGAGCGCGTGCGCACAACCTTGTCTGGAGCGCGTGAGCAATTGGCTGAGGAATTGACTCAGGCCGTTGAAACTTTGCGCACCGGTGTGGCAACCGCGTCCAGCGAATTGTCTATGACGCTTGATCTGTCGCGCGAAGGCTTGCTGGCCTCACTTCAAGAAACGGGCAATGAAGTTGAGGCGCGGATCAATGAGCGAACCAATGCTTTAAATACCGCGCTTGCTGCATCAGGAGACAATCTTGCCGCAATTATTCAGGCCCGTTCTGGCGAATTGTCTGGTTTAATCGACAATAAAACAAACGCATTTGCAGGGCTGATGGATGCTCGGTCAGACGCATTGACCAATGTTATTGATACAAGATCAACTGCACTTGCGAATTTGTTTGATACGCGAACGGACGAATTTGCCGGATTGATTGACACGCGGGCAAGCGCGCTCGCAGATGTTCTCGACGCCCGCTCAAGCGCATTTGTGCAGTCTGGTGAAGCAGCTTCCCGCATGGTGGCGGACGCGCTTGACGCTAAAGCTATAGGCATGGTTGCCAGCCTTAATAGCGCGACAGAGGCGCTGACATCTGAGTTTGATGGCCGGCTTGCCGGAATTGAAACCAGTCTCATCACGCGGGGCCAACAGATCATCTCCGATCTTGATGCCAAAACCACAGCGTTGAGCGACGGCACAGAACGGTTGAACACGGCACTTGATGCCCGTGCGCGCCAGATCAACGAGACTTTGAGCGAACGTTCGCGTGAAATTGCCCAGACTTTCACACATGGGCGTAACAGTTTTGACGGCTTGGTTGCGGAAGGCAAACAAAGTCTGGCTGAAGAATTGCAGGGTTTCGTAATTTCGGCAGGCACGGTTATCGATGACAGCACCGACCGTCTCGCCCGTCGTGTCGCAGGCATCCGGACCGATCTTGAAGGCAATCTGACAGCAGAAGTTGACCGTGTTGAAGCCACCCTCACTCAACACCGTGACACATTTGCAAACCGCTTGGATGGTTTTGAAAATACGTTTGCCGCGCGCACCAATGAATTTGATCAACGTGTTTCCGCGCATGCTTTGATACTTGACGAGTCTATTTCGAAGAAATCCGTCGAACTTGATGTCAAAATTGCCGGGCATGTATCCAATCTCAATCAGGCAATGGATATGCAGGCAACCGCTCTGGCACAATCCGTTTCAGCCACTGTTACTGATTTTGAATCGACTCTTGCCAGCCGCGTCGCTGATTTACGCCGCACTGTTGAAGACGGAAGCTCTAGCCTTGAATTCAGTGTTGCAGCTGCATCTGATCGTTTGGCGTCAACATTCACCACCCAAACCGCTGACTTTGACAACCTCGTTGCAGAACGCAGCTCAGAACTTGCCGCCACATTGGGCGGCCGTACACTTGAAATTGAAGCCGCAATTGACTCTGCAACCAGCCGCGCAAGCGCTGCCTTCGAAGGCAAAACAGATTATATCACAGCGCAGACTGCGGCTATGGAAAACGCCTTGCAGCAAGGCATGGATGGCGTAGGCAAAGCGCTTGACGCCTCATCACGAGCCGCTGGCGAAACCTTGCGCAATGCGGTGCGTGAAGCAACAACATCGCTTTACACCCAAGCCAGTGAAGCCAGCCAATTGCTCGGCGACCGCCAGCAGGATCTTGCCGTGCGTTTGGTCAACGCCATTGAAAGCACCGAGGAGGTGCTCGCGTCGCGTGTTGGTAATTTGGAGGCAACCTTCACTGAAGGACAGCAGCGCCTTGCCGGACGTGCCGAAGAATTAGGCACCCGCCTTGGCGACATTGAAAATGTATTTGAGCGTGCCGATCAGCGCATCATTATGCGGACACACAAAACGTCTGAAGAGCTCAATGCCCGCGCTGAGGCCATTGGCGCTGCTTTGGAAACATTCGATACCAGCTTGACCGGACG
Organism: Limoniibacter sp.; assembly: GCA_031374255.1. Classification (GTDB taxonomy): domain Bacteria; phylum Pseudomonadota; class Alphaproteobacteria; order Rhizobiales; family Rhizobiaceae; genus JALOTE01. The sequence goes on from JANMFT010000060.1 coordinate 5,507, forward strand.
CATGTCCGGAATTGAAGCCACAGTAACACTCAAAACTGATGCGGCAGTGGCGCGTATTGAGGAAGCAAGCCGCATTATTGAGCGCAGCACATCTGAATCAGGCACTATCATTGAACAGCGTTCGCGCGAACTTTCAACATCGCTTGCAGCCCACTCCATGGAAATTGCGCGCATTCTACACGATACCGGTGAGCCATTGGCTGCCCGCATTGAAAACAGCAGCCAAACATTCCGGACCAGTCTCGAAGAAGCGTCCCGCAACGCTGCCGAGCGCATGGCAGCTGAGCGCGACAGGTTGGCAAGCACATTCAAATCGCAAGCAGATGAAGCCGCAAGCCTGTTTGAAAGCCGCGCGACCGACGCAACCGTTCGCGCGCGCGAACTTGGCGATACATTATCTGCACAAGTTAGCCAGCTGGTCGACCGTTTGGCGGCCTCAAACTCACGTCTTGGCCAATTGGTTGAACTTACCGGCAAATCGTTCATTGAGATTGATGACCGCCTGACAGCAACAACGGATACATTTGGTGCGCGTACAGAAAAAGCCGCGCGCGAAATTTCTACATCAGTTTCAATGTTGGATGGCAACATCGGGCGTCTTACGGAATTGTCGACCGGCACACTGGGCGAAGTTGCAGGTATTGTGAATAAATTCGATGAGCATAGCCGCACGTTGCAGCGCGCCAACGAACTGCTCACAGCCGCGCAAAGTAATTTGCATCACACACTTGAAGACCGCCGCGAAGCCTTGGATGCGCTGGCATCCGGTCTTGTCACACGTTCAAAAGAGATCGAAACTGTGCTCGGCGCTATGTCGGGCCAGATTGAAGCAACGCTCGAGCGATCTGAAAACCGCACGCGCAACTCGGCTGCTGTTCTGCAGAACACGGTATCAACTGTATTTGATGAAGCCACGTCTAAATTTGCCAATGCAACATCAAGCCTTGAGCGTGCGTCTAATGCCATCCGGCAAGAACTCAATGCCACCCGTGATGAGCTAAGCCGCGGTTTGGTTGATTTACCAGCCGAAACCAAACAGACAACAGACACATTGCGCCGCGCTGTGACAGATCAAATTGGCGCATTGCGTGAACTTGCAGATGTGATGAGTAAAAATGTGCGCGACCGTGATGTGCGCGAACCAGCACCTGCACCTGCCCGGCGTGCCGCAGCACCAGTTGAGGCAACACCGGCCTATGTTGAACCTCGCCAATCAGCACCCGCACCACGTGCTGCTGAACCACGCGTCGAAGCCCGCACTGTTGATACACGTGCACCTGCAGAAAACTCAGGATGGGTTTCAACCCTGCTTCGCAGTGCCAGCGAAAGTGAAGCCGCCCCCGCTGCGCCACGGCGCCAGGCCGCAACCGAGCGTCAGCCGAACCAGGTAATCGATTCACTGAATTCAATCTCGGTCGACATTGCGCGGGCCATTGATCATAACGCTGCTGTCGATCTGTGGGAGCGTTATCGCCGCGGCGAGCGTGATGTGTTTACCCGCCGTCTTTACACCTTACGCGGACAGGAAACATTTGACGACATTCGCCGCAAATATGAAGCCGACCGTGAGTTCCGCTTGTCAGTAACGCGCTATTGCGAAGACTTCGAAAAGCTGCTGAGTGACGTTTCGCGCACTGACCCTGAAGGAAAAGCTGCACAGCGCTACCTGACATCTGACACAGGTAAAGTTTACACAATGCTGGCCCATGCCAGCGGACGATTGCGGTAACCAGAACTGTATCATATTATGAAAGCAGCGCCATCAGGCGCTGTTTTTGCATTATAAACTACAGTTTCATGAAAATTTGTTGTATTTTTCTTCATTCCCGCGCAGGCGGGAATC
>JANMFT010000081.1:0-1713 GCA_031374255.1 Limoniibacter sp.
AATTCCCCTAAGTCATCTTCTGTGGCGCAATGCGCCGGATTTTAAATTGGGCGTTCATGGCCCGGATCAAGCAAACTCTACAATTCCCGCGCCCCACACGCGGGCAAAACATACTCCGGTCACCGGCTGGAATACCGGTTTCTTCCGCATCATTTCGCATGAACTTGGCAACTGTCATCGCCTTGTCACACTCTATATAGGGGCTGATCGTCAGTGCAAACACTAAATATAGTGTTAACGCAAAGTTATCGCCGTGACGCTGTGCACAAAATTTCGAATAAGCGCGTGGATTTCAACGCTGTAAACATTTCGCGACTCGAAATTCCCCACACATTTAACAAAACGCACTCCGGTCAGAGCGTCAACGATTCGTTGCAATCGGCGCAAAGAAACGCAAAACCTAGTGTCACAGCCTGTGGGCGACACTGTATAATGTGGATATCTCGCAAATCGCGGTTAAGTTTTACTCCGTGACTTTTCTGTCACAATGGCCGTCTCGTTAGTTCAGTTCAGCGCCATATTTGCGGATCAAAGCCGCAAGCTCGGGTTCTTTGACAGCGTCAGCGGCATTTTCAACGCTGAACCATTCAAGAATGCGCTGACCGGCTTCTTTATAGGATTTAAGTTCGCGTTTGACCCGCAACGGGTATACCCTGACGCTGCAAAGCACGTTAGCGCCGCCATCTAATAATTTGAAATAGGTGTAGGTTCCAACGCCAGACTTATGTATTTCTCCAATAACGCCAGCTTCTTCCAATGCTTCACGTGCGGCAGCTTCGGCAGGATCAGGATCGCTGGCTTCGACCCAGCCTTTGGGCAAAACCCAACGCCCGGTGCCACGGCTGGTGATAAGCAAAATCATCGTGCGGCTTTTATCGATACGGTATGGCAGCGCCGCGATCTGCTCGCGGGCTTTGTATTCGACAACTTGTGATACCGGCGTTTCCATGCGCATGATATGGGGCCTCAATACGATCGCCCGCAACAAGGCAATACGTTTCCGGATAAAAATAGCATCAAGAGGTTAATGAAAATTAACTATAAATGAGAGGCAAGTTAAATTCAAGCAACCGGGCCATCCGCTATTGGCTTCTGGTAGGTGAAACCCATGTCCCAAGGGAAGTAAATCCAAGTATCCTGGCTGACTTCGGTAACAAACGTATCAACCAGCGGCACGCCTTTGGGTTTTGCATACACCGTTGCAAAATGCGCTTTCGGCATCATCTTCCGTACGACTTCAGCGGTTTTGCCGGTGTCGGTAAGGTCATCTATGATCAAACATTTTTCACCACCATCAGCCAAGATTTCAGGCGCAATTGTTTTTAATACTTTCAATTCCCCCTGCGAATCATACGAGTGATAAGATGCAACAGAGACCGTTTCGATCACACGGATATCCAATTCACGCGCAATAATTGCTGCCGGAACCAGCCCGCCGCGCGTGATGCACACAATCGATGTCCAGCGTTCTTTCTGCGGCGATAAACGCCACGACAGAGCGCGGGTATCGCGGTGGAACTGATCCCACGATACGGGAAATGCTTTTTCAGGAAGGGACATTGTGCAACGCCAAAAATTGGTTTGGGTTGCGACGAGGCCTTAGACTGAAAGCAGGGCGCGAATCAAGGTTTGACGAAGTTTCGCCACAACCTGCCGTCAATGGCCAAAAGACCCAGGGCGATTAATCCCATTCCAGCAAAATGGTTGGCATCA
>JANMFT010000082.1:0-5442 GCA_031374255.1 Limoniibacter sp.
CTTCTGCCCGCGAATATTGGCTCTGGCCCATGCCATCGCGAATGACTTTGCCGCCGCCGAATTTCACCTCTTCGCCGTAAGTGGTGAAATCTCGCTCGACTTCGATGAAGAGTTCGGTATCGGCGAGGCGCACCTTGTCGCCAGTGGTCGGGCCAAACATGGCGGCATAAGCGGCGCGGGAGAGGGTTGAAGGCATGGGAGTTGTCCTGTTGTCAGGACTGAAACATCCATGCTGCAGTGCAATGCGTCAAGGGGAATGGTGTTTAGATCGGGCACAATCTTCGTGGTTCGAGACGCCGCTTTGCGGCTCCTCACCATGAAGATTTGAGGGGCAGCAAATCGGTGTCATCGCCATTCTTTACAGGCAGCGGCGCTTCCTTTTTCCTTCATGGTGAGGAGGCTCGTAGAGCCGTCTCGAACCACGAAGGAAACTGCCCATTTTCCGGATACATTCTTCGTGGTTCGAGTCCACGGGCTTTGCCCGTCCTCACCATGAAGAATGGGGCCAAGCTAGGGGTGTAGGGAATTAAGCAGAAACACTTTCCCGCTGCGCCGCTTTCACATCCGACGGATCAGCCCAAATGCGGTCAGCGGGCACTTTGAATCCGACCGGCAACAGCGCCAATGAAGCTGTTTCTATGCGCTCATGCAACAGCGCCATAAACGTTTCTTTGGGAAGGCCGGGCGCGATGGGTTCAAGAAACTCCACCACCGCATGGCCGGATTTAAGATTCCATTCGTCTTTCGGCCAAAAGAGACCGAGGTTCGTAGCGACCGGAACAACGGGGCAATCCTGGCCCTCATACATATGAAACACGCCCTTTTTGTAGGGATAGTAAAGCCCGGCCGGCACGATGCGGCCTTCGGGGTAAATCAATATTTTGCGGCCTTCGGCTTTGGCTTTACCGATGCCATCTTCTGTGACGCGGGCGCGGCTTTCAACACCGCCGCAACTTGCCACGACAACGGCGCCCATTTTCCGCAAGATACTGCCAACCAGCGGCAATTTCTCAAGGTGATCACCAGTGACAAACGATAAATCTGCAAATTGTGAAAACATGCAAAACCCGTCGCCCCAGCTTTGATGCTTGGCAGCAATGATGGCTGCGCCAATCGGCACATGATGGCGGCCGCGAATTTCCAACGTGACGCCGCAAATCACGCGCATCCAAAACACCATCGCTTTGGCGTAAAATCGCATCCAAGCCATTAGCAAGGCGCGGCCCGGAAGCAGCAATAATGGCAATGCGGTGAGCGTGAAGAAAATGGACGTGAGCCAATAGGCGGCAAGGAACAGGGTTTTGCGCATGATCGTTACTTTACCATCTGAAAGCTCTTGTGACGTGCTGCTTTTTTATCGCGCGTTGCAACATGCGATGCGCCCTTCGCTAGGCAATCATGCAGCAGGAGATAATCCGAAAAATCTGCGGATCCTTTTTCAAAGTCTGCGACCGCGCGCTCGATGACTATCAATTCATCAAAACTGAATGCGGGATGTGCCACAATGATTTGTAAGGTGTGCAGCAGTTCAGATTTCGTATTGTCAAACACTGTCTGCATTACCCAAACAAATTCCGCCATAACCACGACGCTTATGAAATAAGAGCTGGAAGCCGGTAATGTTGTGTCGCTATCTTCAACCAGCCAGCCAACAAGCAAATTCGTGTCGAGGCCAATCAATCGCTGCGCCTTTTTATGTCTTCCAACATTTGTTTGCCTTTGCCCTGACGCGCAGCGCGAACAATCTCCACAACATCATCGCCGGTCAAACGCGGCCCCTTATAGCGTATAAGACCACGCAATGCTGACAGATTGGCCCCGGCGCGCACAACTTCATAGCCACCTTCAGGCTTACGCAAAAAGTCTATTGTATCACCCACATTTATTCCAAGCTCATTGCGCAGCTCTTTCGGCAGAGTGATCTGTCCCTTTGATGTCACTTTTGCATGAATAGTCATTCGACAATTCCTTACTTTCTCATACAAATGTAAGGCAAACTTAAGCAAATTGCAACGCGGCAAACTTTACAGCTTCCCCATTACTTCTTGCCTAAACCCGTAAATCGTTCTGTCACCACCAAACGCCACCAATGTCACCTCGCGGGTTTGGCCGGGTTCAAACCGGACGGCGGTGCCAGGTGCAATATCAAGGCGCATGCCCCTTGATTTGGCGCGGTCAAATTGCAGCAACGGGTTGGTTTCATAGAAATGATAGTGTGAGCCAACTTGCACCGGCCTGTCACCGGCATTGGCAACCAGCATTGTAATCGTTGGCTGGCCTGCATTAAAAGTGATGTGGCCGTCAGGCGTAATAATTTCACCGGGGACCATGAATAGCACCTCTCCAAATTCGCTCCGGAGTTTCAACGCAAGACTTAGAAGATGCAACCGGAATTTTGCAACAGTCAAATGAACCGCACATAACAATTTGATTCAATAAACCTTCATACTCATCTGCTAGATCACGCTACGACTCAGGGCGAATGACCGCCCAATAGTTTGGAGTGGCCTTGGTTATGCGTACCGTGCGTGTTGTGATTAAAGATTTGACCAAGACTTTTTTCTCGAAGTATCAGCCGGAGCGCCATTATATGCGTGGTCCCGGTCCCGCGTGCGCAGCGCGCGGACTATAAAATAGATTCCCGCTTGTGCAGCCCGCGGACGATAAGCGGGAGTGCCTAGGCACCCGCCACATTGATGCCGTCAAACAAAGCCGATGACAAATAGCGCTCGGCAAATGATGCCAATATCACTACCATCAATTTATCTTTATTCTCAGGCCGAGAGCCAACCACAGTAGCTGCATGAAGCGCCGCGCCTGACGAAATGCCGACCGGAATGCCTTCCAGCCTTGCAATCAGGCGTGCATTTTCAAACGAGGCGTCGTTTGAGACTTGGATAATTTCGTCATAAATATGGGTGTCGAGAATAGCCGGAGCAAAGCCAGCCCCAATACCCTGAATTTTATGCGGGCCGGGCGCGCCGCCAGACAGAACCGGTGAGGCTTCGGGTTCAACCGCGATAATCTGCATGCCCGGACGGCGGGGTTTGAGGACTTGGCCAATACCGGTAATGGTGCCGCCGGTGCCGATACCGGAAATTAAAATATCAATCTTGCCGTCTGTATCATTCCAAATTTCTTCGGCTGTTGTCACCCTGTGAATTTGCGGGTTGGCCGCATTTTCAAACTGTTGCGGAATAACCGCGCCTGGAATTTGAGCGGCAATTTCAGTGGCTTTGGCAATCGCGCCTTTCATGCCTTTGGGGCCTTCGGTCAGCACCAATTCCGCACCCATGATGGCCAACATTTTGCGGCGTTCCATGCTCATGGTTTCCGGCATGGTGAGAATCAGGCGATAGCCTTTGGCGGCGGCGGCAAATGCAAGGCCAATACCGGTGTTGCCGGATGTTGGTTCAACCAATGTGTTGACGCCCGGTTTGATTTTACCTTGAGCCTCCAGCGCCTCGATCATGGCAACGCCAATACGGTCTTTCACCGAGTGGGTGGGGTTGAAAAATTCCATCTTGCCCGTGAGCGTGGCGACAATGCCTTTTTCTTTTGCAAATTTATCGAGCCGCACAATTGGTGTGTTGCCAACGGTATCAAGAATTGAAGCGTAAATTTTGCCGTGTCCAAGTTTGCGCGCGGTCATAGTGATTTCCCATCAGGTTTCTTTGTCTGATGATAGTCATCCAATACGCAAAATGCGAGTGGGCTGGCGACGGAATTAAGATGCTGGGCGCAAAGCCGTTTCAGGAAACACTCATTCCGTAAAAACTATTTTCAGCGCAGGGCAATCGCCACCGCTGCGCCGCCCAAACAGCCAGCCGCTGTCCGGTTGATGATTTTAAGCGCCCGGGGTTTGGCAAACAGACCGCGGGCTTTGGCTGCAATGATGAGATAAGGAATAATCACCACTAGAAGCACGACAGCCGTGATTGCGACCAAAACCAAGCCATCAACCAATGTCACTGTCTCAAGGTGAATAATCGTCGGTGTAATGGCGAGATAAAAGATCATGGTTTTGGGGTTGCCGAGCGTCAGCGTCCAGCCTGCCAAGGCGGAAGAAAACGCGGATTCTTGTCTCTGTTCGGCTTCAACATTGTGGCCGATAATTCCGGCTGTCCAAAGCTTCCACGCCAGCCACGCAAGATATGCCACGCCCAGCCATTTGATGACCAAAAACGCCGTGCCGAAAGTTTGCGCCAATACGGCAAGGCCGAACAGAACGGCAATCAAATAGGTCAAATCACCGAAGATCAGCCCGATCGACATCCAAAAGCTGGCCATGAAACCTGAACCAAGCGCCCGGGCCACAAGCGCCGTGATGCCGGGGCCGGGAATGGCAGCAGCGATACCGAGCGCGATGGAATAAGTGATGAAGCCGGAGAGGGTAATGGTCATGATATGTGAAGATTAGTTAGGTTACGGGAGTTTGCAATCGGGCAATTGGGTGGGGGGCAAGAATTGAAGATTTTGGGCTTGTTTTCCCCCTCACCCGTCTCGCGTTCCGCTCGCCACCCTCTCCCCAAAGGGAGAGGAATAAGAGTGCCAAGCTATCTTTGACCGGTGAATTTCGACTGGTGAATTTCACAAAAATTGCCGCTTTATTCCTCTCCCATTTGGGGAGAGGGTGGCGCACAGCGCCGGGTGAGGGGGAACGGCCCTAATTCTTGCCCGTAGACCCAAACCCGCCTGCCCCGCGCGATGTGTCATCCAGTGTTTCAACTTCCAGAATTTCAGTCTGCACAACCGGAGCAATCACCATTTGGGCAATGCGATCGCCACGCTGAATGGTGAAAGGCTCCTGCCCAAGATTGATCAAAATCACTTTCACCTCGCCGCGATAATCAGAATCGATCGTCCCCGGTGTGTTAAGACAGGTAATGCCGTTTTTGAGCGCCAAACCAGAACGCGGACGGATTTGGGCTTCAAAACCCTGTTGAATTGCAAAAGCCAATCCCGTCGGAATGGCAAACCTTGCGCCGGGGGTGACAACAAGCGCCTCAGTTACCGCGGCGCGCAAATCCATACCTGCGGAACCTGCGGTTTCATAAGCGGGTAGCGCAATACCTTCGCCGTGTGGCAGGCGCATGATTTGGACAAGTGCCATTAAACCAAAACCGGTTGCGGTTTGCGGGCTTTATCACCAAAAACGCGCAAATAGCGCTGAATTTCTGCGGCATCGCCGGTGGCTTTTTCAGGGTTGTCTGACAGTTTCACGGCATTGCGGCCATTGGTTTTTGTCACTTTACAAACCAAACTAATGGGTTTTAGCTGTTCGTTTTTATCCGGAGCGCAGCCCGCAAAATCATTGGTGAGGTTGGTGCCCCAACCAAATGACATACGCACTTTGCCGACAAAATGTTTGTAGGTTTCAACAATTGAGTCCGTGTCGATGCCATCTGAAAAAATCAGCAGGCGCTCTTTCGGGTCGCGCCC
>JANMFT010000087.1:0-7920 GCA_031374255.1 Limoniibacter sp.
AATCAATCCATCGACCAACACGGCTTTGTCAGGGCTTTATCAATCCAGCGGCAATTGGTGCACACAGTGCGAAGCTGAAGGCTTCAGACGGATTACGTATTATCCCGACCGCCCTGATGTGATGAGCGTCTTCATGGTGCAGGTTGAGGCCGAAAAGTCAGCCGCGCCGATTTTGCTTTCCAATGGAAATTGCGTTGAAACGGGTGAACTGGAAAACGGTCTCCATTATGCCGTTTGGTATGATCCATGGCCGAAACCGGCTTATTTGTTTGCGCTGGTTGCCGGTGATTTGGCGCTGAGCGCGGGTGAATTTATCACAATGTCAGGCAAACAAGTCACACTCGGCATTTACACCGAGCATGGCAAGCAAAACCTCACCTCCTATGCAATGGATGCGCTCAAACGCTCTATGCGTTGGGACGAGGAAAAATATGGCTGCGAGTATGATCTTGATGTTTTCAACATTGTTGCAGTGTCCGATTTCAATATGTGTGCAATGGAAAACAAAGGCCTCAATGTTTTCAATGACCGCTATGTTTTGGCAGATCCAGATACAGCAACTGATGCGGACTACGCCAACATCGAGGCCATCATTGCGCATGAGTATTTCCACAATTGGACGGGCAACCGCATAACCTGCCGCGACTGGTTTCAGCTGTGTTTGAAGGAAGGTCTGACCGTTTTTCGCGACCATGAATTTTCAGGTGATATGCGTTCTAAACCGGTAAAGCGCATAGCTGAAATTCGCCTTCTGCAAGCCCAGCAATTCCCAGAAGATGGCGGACCGCTCGCACATCCCGTCAGGCCTTCAGAATATGTTGAGATCAATAATTTTTATACGGCGACTGTTTATGAAAAAGGTTCCGAAGTGGTGCGCATGTTGCAAACCATATTGGGTGAAAGCGCATTCAGGTTAGGGCTTGAGACATACCTGTCGCGTCATGATGGCGATGCGGCAACTGTGGAACAGTTTATCAAGTGCTTTGAGGATATATCGGGCGAGGACTTATCGCAGTTTTTTCTATGGTACACCCAAGCTGGCACACCCTCGGTTGCTTTTGAAACCAGCTACGATGCGCTGGCGCAAACATTCAGCGTAAAAGCCAGCCAAAGCTTAAGCGCAACGCCGGGCCAAAATACCAAACTACCAATGCACATACCGGTGGCATTCGGACTTGTCGGGCCGAATGGTGATGATCTGGCTTATGATGCTGTAACAGGAGGCGATGTTGCAAATGGTGTGATGCAGGTGAAACAAGCCGAACAGACATTTGTGTTCAGCAAAATCGGTTCGGCACCCGTGCTGTCTACGCTGCGAGGGCTATCAGCGCCGGTGAAACGAACAGGCAATCTCAACACTGCTGATCAGATATTTTTGGCCAAGCATGATGCTGATCTGGTCAGCCGTTGGCAGTCGCTTAATGCACTTGAATTGGGTGCGCTTACAGCCCTGTCGCGCGCGTTGCAAAATGGCGACAAAGCGGCGAGCCAAAATGAGCTGATCGCGCTGAAATCTGACATGGCTCTCGACCAGCAGCTCGACCCGCACTTTCGTGGGCTGGCTTTGGCCGTGCCGACAGAGAGCGAAATCGCACGCGATCTGGCAGAAAATGTTGATGTGACGTCCATTCACAAGGCGCGTGCTGTTTGGATGAAAGAGGTTGCGCAGCACCTGTGCCAGTCAGGGATATCATCACAGAATTTACGCCCGGCAGGCGTGTTCGTTCCGGATGCAAAGCAGGCAGGCCAACGTGCCGTTGCCAACGCAGTTTTAGAAATGGAATGTGTCGCAGGGGCACAACCAGATTTGGCGCACGGTGCTTTTGAAGCCTCTACCAATATGACCGACCGGCTTGCTGCACTCACAATTATGACGACACATTTTCCTGATACGATACAAACTCAAAGCTGTTTGGCAGCGTTTAGAGACCGTTACGACGGCAATGCGTTGGTGCTGGATAAGTGGCTGGCTCTGATTGGTTCAATGCCGGGCACCAATGCCTTGGACCGCGTCAAAGCTGCAATGGCCGACCCGGCCTATGACGCAAACAATCCAAACCGGGTTCGGTCATTGATCGGCACATTTGCAATGGCAAACCCTACCGGGTTTCACCGCGCGGACGGTTTGGCTTATGATTTTTTTGCCCAAGAGATTATCGCAATCGATAAGCTTAACCCGCAAGTTGCAGCGCGGATTATGACATCAGTTCGCTCATGGCGCGCATTAGAGACAAATTCCCGTGAAAGATTACGCAGCGCAATTGCGGTAATTGCTGCAAATCCGCATATTTCGCGTGATTTAGCCGATATTGCAAAGCGCACACTCGGTTAAAGGTTGGCCGAACCTTAACAAATTCTAAAAAAAATTCTGTGGATGAATGGACATCGCGAATCAGTAGTGATTCATTAGCGGTGATTCGGGCTGTGGGGGCACGAAACCAATGATAACATCCGAGGTGCCAGATCATGGCCAAAATCGACGCATCGCGTGCGCCGAGTGAGAGTTTTGTTGCCGGCGTTTTTGGGAAAGCAATCAAAGAGCGTCTTGTAGTAAAGACAATCGTGCCAGATCGTTTCAACATTGATGTTGCGGCAGAAATTTTGTTCCGCACGTCTATTCCATTTTTAGTTGTGCTGTTTCTGGGTGTTTTGGCGTCCATACGCGTGGGCGACCTTGAAGATGAGCGCCGCGAGATTGAAAGTAATACTGCTTCCGCTGTTGTTATGGCCGCACATCATTTCACGCTGCTTCACACCAAAGGTGTTGCCGAAGAAGATGCAGAGCGGCTTTCCAGTGAGTTGGCATCGGCTGCGGCGAAGGGCATTGTGGTTACAACTTTGCCAAATGGCAGCATATTTCCAAATACTAAAAATGTGCCGATTGACCTGCAGGGGCGGACCCTCGTCGAGTTGACAGGCGGTCAGGCCAATCTGCTCAGCAAAACCGCCGGTCTTCAAACATCACCACTGACTATTTTTGGCAGGCCATGGCTGGGGTATAGCCTTGTTGGACATACCGTTCCTGTGATTGCCTTGGCAAACCTTGATATTGCATTGGCCAATTGGCGTCGGGAAGTCGCGGTCACAGTCAGTGTATTTGTCATCACAGCTGCGGTTTTATTGGTGCTGCTTTACGGCTATTTTGCACAAATCAATAAAACCAACTCAGAAATTGCTGTCGGGAAAAACGAAAAACGCCGCCGTGAAATGGCGCTGACAAGTGGACGCTGTGGCTTGTGGGATTGGGATTTATCGACTGGCACCATGCGCTGGTCGCCTTCCATGTGCGCATTGCTCGGCTATGAACAAAAGGAAGGCGTGTTTTCACTGTCGCAGATCAGTGCAATTGTGCACGCAGACGACGATCAGTTTATGGATTTTGCCCGTCGCTTTGCCGCCCGCGAAATTTATGATCTGGATGAGATTGTCAGGCTTCGCAATGCGGACGGTCAATACCTTCATTTGCGGTTGCGGGCACAAACAGTTGATGCAACTGCTGCTGAATTGAGCGTTATTGGAATTGCGGTTGACGTTACTGAACAGCACAGGCTCGCGACCCAATCGCGCCAATCTGATTTGCGGCTTGGTACTGCGGTTGAGAGTATTTCTGAAGCTTACGTGCTCTGGGATGCGGGCAATAAACTTGTGATGTGCAATGCCCGCTATATTAACATGATGGGGCTTAATCCGGACACAGCAAAGCCGGGTGTTTCACGCCTTGAGCTCAGCGAAGCAATGATACCAGTCGTTTCGGAATTAAGGATGCTCAGCGGGCGGGATGCCGAAGGCATACAAGAGTTTGAGCGCGAATTGGAAGATGGCCGCTGGATTCATGTCAACGAAAAGAAACTCCCCGATGGCAGCACAGTCTCGGTTGGAATGGAAATATCACAGCTTAAACGCAATGAAAAACGTCTGAAAGAAAATGAAACGCGTTTGAAATCGATGGTTGAGGATTTGAACGCATTGCGGCGGACAGAAAAAGAGCGCACCGAGCAATTGGTCGATGTCAATGTGCGTTACATCATGGAAAAGGAACGCGCTGAGGCCGCGAACCTGGCAAAATCGCAATTCCTCGCCAATATGTCTCATGAGTTGCGCACACCACTTAACGCAATCATCGGCTTTTCAGAATTGATGCAACGCGGAATGTTTGGCCCGCTCGGCTCGGACCGCTATCAAGAATATGCCAATGATATTCAAGAAAGTGGAACCTACCTTCTGGGCTTCATTAATGACATTCTCGAAATGTCAAAAATTGAGGCGGGGCATTTCAAGCTGTCGCTTGAGGCGATCAACGTTCCAGATACGCTGAAAGAAACGCTGCATTACGTGGAAGTGATGGCGGCTGAAAAATCAATCTTGATTGAAATTGAGGCTGATAACGCAGGTATAATCACAGCGGACAAACGGGCCATCAAGCAAATCTTGATCAATTTGCTTTCAAACGCGCAGAAGTTCACTGGCGAATATGGCGTTATCAAAGTGCGGGCGCGCCGAGTGAACCAAGCGCTGCGCCTCACCATTGCAGACAGCGGGTGTGGTATTCCAAAATCGGCTTTGGCAAAATTAGGCGAACCGTTTACACAAGTTGCAGACGCTTCAACGCGCCATCACCCTGGATCCGGATTGGGGCTGGCGATTTCGCGATCTCTGGTTGAACTCCATGGCGGCAGATTGCGGATCACGTCCACATTGGGCAAAGGCACAATCGTTCACGTGCTTTTGCCGGACAATCAAATTGTGGACTGCATTTCGGAAATGGCCGCATAAGGGCATCAGATTGCAAGGGGTAAGGAGATAGTTGCACTTAGTCCGGGATTATTGTCACTCAACTCAAGCTTTCCGCCATGGGCTTCAGCAATCGCTTTGACCAGATTTAAACCAAGACCCGTGCCAGCGGTTGACCGGCTCGGATCAAGACGCACAAAACGTTCTGTCACCGCTTCCAACATATTTTCCGGTATACCCTGCCCATTATCCTTTACTGTAATTTCCGCAGTGCCATTTCGGGTTTGGCCCAAATGAACCTCAATGCATCTGTTGCTATCACCTGCGTGTCGAATAGAATTTTCAATGAGGTTGAGTAGAGCTTGTGCGATCAAATCCCGATTCACGAGGCATACAGCTTGATTGTTTCCTGAATAGATTAGTCTGACACCCATTGCCTCAGCGACAGGTTCCATCAGCTCAACAACATCATCGATAATGGGTCCTAAAACCAGCGCTTGCCGATTGTCCAATATTGCTCCGGCTTCCAATTTTGAGATAGTCAAAATCGCGTTGAACGTTCGGATAAGCGCCTCGCTCTCCGCAAGATTACTCTTCAACGCTGATTTAAGGTCTTTGGGTGTTTTGGCGTTAATCAGCGCGTTTTCTGTGCGGGCCTGAAGCCTTGTCAAAGGCGTTTTCAAATCATGCGCAAGATTGTTGGAGACATTTCTGACGCCTTTGTCGAGGGATTCAATGCGATCAAGCAAACTGTTTAAGTTAACTGCCAAGCGGTCAAACTCGTCTCCGCTTGCTCCAACAGGCAAACGCCGCGTTAAATCGCCGGCGATAATTCGATGACTTTCAATCGATACGCTATCAATGCGCCTTAACGCGCGTCGGCCAACCAAAAGCCAAATCAGTAATGCGCCCAACATCATAAAGCCCAGCGCCAGAGTTAGAGCTTGCCTGACGAGACCGCGAAAACGTTCAGGTTCACTTAAATCGCGCCCGACCAACAATGTCAGCCCATTTGGTAATTTGAGAACCTGTGCGACGGCTCGAAACTCCTCCCCATCGTCGTCACCAAAGCGGCTATAGGTAAACGGGTTTTGAACCCACCCCGACCGGTCGAGAACCCCGGGTTGTAATTCGCGCACATTGCCGCTGAGGATACGGCCAGATTGATCTGCGATAAGATACAGATTTGCTCCGGGCTGATTCGCCTCACGTTCTACATAGCGAAAAAGGCCTGGGATACCCGCGCGCTCATAAGCCACTTGCAATCTGTCTAGCTGCTGCTCGATTGCGGTTTTGGCTTGCGTCTGAATAATTTGGGTGGAGAGCGAGGTTACGTATAGCACCAGCCCGATTGAAGCGGCAAAAAACAGCAACAGGAAGAGTAACGAAAACCGCACAGCCGTTGAACTGAGTGCCATACGTAAACGGTTCATTTTTAGGCTTTGATCATGTAGCCGCGACCGCGTACTGTATGGAGGACTGGACTTGGGTATCCGGTTTCAATTTTTGACCGTAACCGAGATATATGAACGTCTATGACATTGGTTTGCGGGTCAAAATGCAAATCCCATACGCCTTCCAACAACATGGTGCGCGTCACAACCTGTCCTGCCCGGGCCATGAGATATTCAAGCAGCCTGAATTCGCGGGGTTGCAAAATAATATCGCGGCCATCACGCGAAACAGCATTGGCCAATCGATCGAGTTTCAACCCGCCAAACTCGTAAACGGTTTGCTGCGAGTTACCATTACGACGGCGTCCCAGCACCTCGACGCGAGCCAAGAGCTCGGCAAACGAATAGGGTTTGGTCAAATAATCATCGCCACCCGCCTTCAGGCCGGTAATACGATCATCCACCTGGCCTAACGCCGATAAAATAAGAACAGGCGTTTCAATACTTTGATCGCGCAGTGAGGAAATAATTGAAAGACCGTCACGCTTTGGCAGCATGCGGTCGATAATCATAACGTCGTAAGTTCCGGTTGTGCCAAGATGATATCCGCTGTCACCATCCATGCTTAAATGAACGGTGTGCCCGGCTTCTATCAAGCCCTTTTCAATGAAGGAGCCAGCTTCCCTGTCATCTTCGATCACAAGCAATTTCATATTGCTGTTGAACTCCGTATTTTGATTGCCAAAACGGCGGACATTTTGCCCGCCGTATTAGAGATAAATTATTGCAATAAACGAGGCCTGACTCTAACCTTTGTCAACCGGCAATGCCAAAAAGCGGGCATTATCGTCACGTGTAACCCGCATAAGCACATTATTGCGTGCCGCTGTTTTGGCTTCACTTAACGCCTTATCAATGTCAGCTACAACTTTAACGGCCGTTCCGTTGACCTCAACAATGACGTCACCAGCCTTCAGACCCTGTTCCGCTGCCACACTGTCAGGATCGACTGTTGCAATCACCAATCCGTCCCCCTTATCGTTGGGCATAACCTCAATGCCAAAACCTGCGATCGAAGATGGTTTCATTTCTTCCGGGGCAACAACAGCCGGAGTTTCGGTTTTTATGTCTGCTTCCAATTTGGCAAGTTTTAAATCTAGCTTCACTGGCTTGCCGTCCCGGATCACGTCCACACTTGCAGATGCACCGGGTGCAATTGCGCCTATTTGCCGTGTTAATTGTCTTGGACCGTCAATCTTTTTGCCATCAACTGATACAATAACATCGCCAGACTCGATGCCTGCTTTTGCGGCGGGGCCATCCGGCATGACATTGGCAACCAATGCACCATCCTCACTTGCCAGACCGAGACTATCTGCGAGTTCTTTGTCCAAAGGTTGAATGCGTACGCCAATATAGCCACGTGTAACATTTCCACTTGAGCGAAGGTCGGCAATGACTTCTTTGGCGGTCGAAGCCGGGATGGCAAACGCGATACCCACATTGCCGCCCGATGGTGAGAAAATTGCAGTGTTAACTCCAACAACCTGTCCTTTTAAGTTGAAGGCAGGGCCGCCGGAATTACCCCGGTTTACCGCAGCATCGATTTGAATAAAATCGCTGTAAGGGCCAGCGCCAATATCACGGCCAAGGCCGGATACAATTCCTGCTGTGACGGTGCCGCCCAACCCAAAGGGGTTACCGATTGCTACCACCCAATCGCCGACGCGCACGCCAGTTTCTTCGGCAAACTCGACGTAAGTGAATTTCTGTGTTGGCTCAATCTTAAGCAAAG
>JANMFT010000107.1:0-12728 GCA_031374255.1 Limoniibacter sp.
GTTTATAATCTGGCGCGATACGTTCGCCTTGCAGGCAGGCAAGTAAATGTCGTGCGCTCCGACCAGATTGAACTCGCAGATATTGAGATATTGCAACCTGAAGCGATTGTCATTTCACCAGGGCCATGCGGGCCGGATGAGGCGGGTATCTCGGTTGCCGCCATCCAAAAATTCTCAGGCCAGATCCCATTGCTCGGCGTTTGTCTTGGCCATCAATCAATTGGCGCAGCTTTTGGTGCAAAGGTTGGCCGTGCCAAACAGCCGCTGCATGGCAGAGCTTCGCAGTTTAGCCATAACGGGGATGCGCCATTTGACGGTTTGCCAAATACGTTTAGCGTTGGCCGTTATCACTCGCTGATCGTTGATCAACTGCCACCGCAATTACTCGCCACAGGCTGGAGCGAGGAAGGCGAAATCATGTCATTACGCCATAAATCGCATCCAACCTTTGGTGTGCAGTTCCATCCCGAATCCGTGCTGACGGAGCACGGGCTGGCTATCATCCGCAATTTTCTGGAGCTGGCCAGATGAGTGAGATGGTTTCTGCACAAGACCGCGGGCTGCTTTTAGCTGACGGGGTGTTTGACACTTTGGTGGCCTATAGCGGCGTGCCTCAACTATTGGACGCCCATGTTGCGCGTTTAGTGCGCCATGCTGCCGCTATATATTGCAGCGTGAGTGCTGATTTAGTTCGCTCTACAATGTTGAACTGCCTTAAAGACTTTGCCGGCCAGGACTGTATTTTACGCACCACCGTAACGCGGGGCGTGACTGAGCGGGGCTTGTGGCCAGCAAATACTAACGCGCCAACAATTCTTTGCCACGCCACACCATTTGACCGCTCATTGATTGGTATTCCTGCAAAACTCATCGTCAGCACAATTGCCCGCAATGAAACATCGCCGACGTCCCGTATCAAATCACTGGTCTATCTTGACAATGTGCTAGCTGCCCGCGAGGCGCATCAAGCAGGCGCAGATGATGCGTTATTTCTGAACAGCAAAGGCGCGCTCACTTGCACCGCCATCGGTAATATATTTGTAGTAGAAGGTAACGTCTTGATAACTCCGCCATTGCACGATGGTGTTCTTGATGGAGTAATCCGCGATATCCTGCTCAATCATCCTCCACAAGGATTTCGCGTTGTTGAACAAACGATTACGCTTGACCGGGCGCTGAAAGCCGACGCGATGATGATCACAAATTCTGTGCGGCTGGTGCGGCCAGTCACAAACCTTAATGGCCAGGTTTTTGAACCGACAGCCCTGCACGGAACCCTGCTAATTCACATCCAAGAGCTGCTGGCAGTAGCTCAAAACGATCTCAATTCTGACAGGCAAACTTTATGATTATCATCGCACTCGGCGGCAATTTACCGTCGCGCGAAGGCGCGCATCGCGAAACATTGCGCCGTGCTTTGCCGTTTATTGAAGCGGAGGGCTTGAGGATTTTGGCGCGCTCCAGCCTTTGGCTTACCGAACCTGTGCCGCGGTCCAATAACCCATGGTATGCCAATCAGGTCATCGAAATCGCAACCACCCTGCCGCCGACAGAGGTTTTAGCAGCACTTCACCGCATTGAAGCCCGCTTCGAACGGATCCGCAGCGTGCGTGACGCACCGCGCACTTTAGACCTCGATTTAATCGCTTACCATGGGGTTATTACAACAACACATGAGTTGATTTTACCGCATCCACGTATGCACCAACGCGCCTTTGTACTGGCCCCATTGTCAGAAATTGCGCCCGGTTTTCGTCATCCGGTATCGGGTGAAACAGTGGATGCCATGTTGGCTCAATCCGACCGCACCGGTATTTGCCGCTTGCGCGATGTGCCAATGATTATGGGCGTGGTGAACGTTACGCCCGACAGTTTTTCTGACGCTACGCCGTTGATCAACAGCGATCAGGCTATCGCCCATGCCTTGCAACTCATGGATGAAGGCGCTGATATTCTTGATATTGGTGGCGAATCCACACGGCCGGGCGCAACACCGGTTTCGCCAATTGAAGAGCAGCGCCGCATTATGCCTGTGATTGAAGCTATCGCCAAAGTTGCCGCAGAGCGCGGGCGAATTGTTTCGGTTGACACCCGCCATTCCAGCACAATGGCGCTGACCATAAAGGCCGGAGCAACTATGATTAATGATGTCAGCGCTCTGGGTGACCCGCACAGCCGTGCACTATTGGCCGAAGCAAAAGTGCAAATCGTGCTGATGCATATGCAAGGCAACCCGCAAACCATGCAGTTGAGTCCTGCCTACGAGGACGTTGTGGCAGACGTAACGCTTTTTCTCGACGCCGCTTGCACCCGCGCAATCGCAGCAGGAATTGAAGCAAACCAAATTTGGGTTGATCCTGGTATCGGCTTTGGCAAAACACTGGCGCATAATATTGCACTGCTAAACGCCACCTCTCGCTTTGGTGCAAATGGCCGCAAAACCTTGATAGGCGCATCGCGCAAAGGCTTTATAGCGCGTATCGACCGTGATGGCGCAGCCTCTGAGCGGCTTGGAGGTTCGATTGCTGCTGCATTGGCCGCGGCAGCGCGGGGTGCAACGGCTATTCGAGTGCATGACGTGGCCCAAACCCGTCAAGCATTCGCGGTGTGGAGTGCCATTGAGGCAAACTGAAGCGATGCTATGCGGTTTGATTAAACATCAAGCAGTCTATTTTCGCGACAATATCTACACTTTTGTCAGTCTCGTGAAGCGCTAGAACGTTTGCTTGCGATTTAAACCCGTGCGGGTTTCGATAGAATGATTGACCACACATAAAGATTTCTTTATGTCCTTATCTCATGTCAACTTCCGAAAGTCCCATAATGCAGACCGCATCTAATCCATTGCTCGACCTCATCGCCGAAAAAGGCATTTTGCTGGCCGATGGCGCGACCGGCACTAATCTGTTCCAGATGGGCCTGATGTCGGGCGATGCGCCGGAATTATGGAATATTGACCACCCGGATCGCATTACCAAGCTGCATCAGGATTTCGTCGATGCCGGTGCGGACATTATTTTGACCAACACGTTCGGCGGCACGCGCCACCGCATGAAGCTGCACCAAGCGCAAGACCGCGTGCATGAAATTAACATGGCCGCCGCTAAAATCGCGCGCGCTGTTGCCGACAAGGCCAATCGCAAAGTGATTGTCGCTGGCTCTGTCGGCCCGACCGGCGAATTGTTTGTGCCGCTCGGAGCGCTCACGCATGAGGATGCCGTCAGCTCGTTTGCCGAACAAATGATCGGCCTTAAAGCCGGTGGCGCCGATGTTGCATGGATCGAAACCATGAGTGCGCCGGAAGAAGTGCGCGCCGCAGCAGAGGCCGCAATCCAAGTCGGCATGCCCTACACCTTTACCGCGTCGTTCGATACAGCCGGTAAAACCATGATGGGCCTCCACCCGCGTGATATTCACGGCGTGATTGGCGATCTGGCAGACCAGCCCATTGCCGTTGGCGCAAATTGCGGCGTCGGCGCGTCGGATATTCTGGCATCACTCATGGATATGCACGGCGCAGCACCAGACAAGCGCGTGATCGTCAAAGGCAATTGCGGTATTCCGCAATTTCAAGGTACCGAGATTGTCTATTCCGGCACGCCGGAATTGATGGCCGATTATGTTCGGCTAGCCGTTGATGGGGGCGCGGCAATCATCGGCGGCTGCTGTGGCACATCGGCTGGGCATTTGGCCGCTATGCGGAAAGCGCTTGATGCATATAGAACATCAACAAAAGCACTGACTTTGGACGTGATCGTCGAAAAAATCGGCCCATTACGCAACACAACAGCGGATGAAGCTGGCGGCGGGCGTTCGCGCGAGCGGGTAAATAGAAGGACGAAGGTTTAAGGTTGGCGGTCTCTCTTAATTGGAAAATTCGGAAATCATCTTGATGATGACTGGACGAAGCAGCAATGCGTCCTCGCGCAAAACCGACCATATGATGCGGTGTTCCACATCATCGTATTGATGCCGGATGAAATTGCCAATTCCTCGAATTGAACGCCAATTGATTGAGGGATATCTATGCAATAAATCATCTGGCAATCGAAAAACTGCCTCTGAGATAATCATAATCGAGCGTTCTAATGCCAAAGTGTGTAATCGGCTTATCGCGAATGCATTGAAGCCTATCCCCTTATAGGCTGTCTCCATCCAATCCAGTTCATCGAGAATATGTCGCAATGGAACTAGAGACGACTTAGCGGGTGGCATCAAAATACCTGCACTGCATATTTCTCCACGTCTGAGCGAATGTATTTTGAAAGCCCTTCCCGCGTTGAATAGCCAATTTCGCGGCCATCAAGTGCAGATTCAAGATCATAAAATGCACCCATGAACGACGCTAAATGATAAAAATCATCAACCCCAGGATCGACAAAAACATCAATATCACTGTCGTCCCGCGCTTCATTGCGGGCATATGAACCGTATAAATATAACGCGCTGACGCCCCGCGCGCGCAGTCGCGGCTCGGCAGATTTGAGGCGGGCAATCACCTCATCGCGGGTTAGTTTGGTGCTCATATCTAAGCTTACCACATGCGCAATGTGATGTCAGCGGGCGAAAAAAAACGTAAAAGTCCATTCAATGCTCTCCATCCAGCCGTGCGGCGCGCCACACACTTTGATGGATCATGCGGCCCACTTTAGCCCGGGCATCATCGGGCTCCTTTCAAGTGAAGGCGTCGGCCATTGAGTTCTTTTTAGCCTCAACAAATGCTTCAAGTTTTGCTTGGATGTCCGGATCAATTGCAGGAGCTTCATAGCTGGCAAGCCAATCGCGCACCAATTTATTGGCACGGTTTTCAACGCGGGTTTCGCCTTCTGCAAGCCACTGCTCGTATGAATTATTATCGGCCAGCGGTGATCGGTAAAACGCGGTTTGGAAATTATCTTGCGTGTGGTCGCAGCCCAAATAATGGCTGCCCGGGCCAACTTGCCGGATGGCTCCCATGGCTTGTCCGTTTTCTGAAATGTCAACGCCCGCAGCCATCGCCTGCAGCATACCAAGCTGGTCGCAATCCATCATGAATTTTTCATAGGATGAAACGAGGCCGCCCTCCATCCAACCTGCGGAATGCAGTACAAAGTTTGTACCTGCCAGCAATGTCATGTTGAGCGTGTTCGCGCTTTCATAGGCGGCCTGCGCATCAGGCACTTTGGAGGCGCAAAGCCCGCCGCCGGTACGATATGGCAGGCCGGTGCGCCGTGCCAATTGAGCACAGCCATAAGATACGATGGATGGCTCCGGTGTGCCGAATGTTGGCGCGCCGGACTGCATCGAAATCGACGAGGCAAAAGTACCGAACACAACCGGTGCGCCAGGTCGGCACAATTGGGTGAACGCCGCACCTGCCAAAACTTCAGCCAAAATCTGCGTCATCGTGCCAATTGCCGTCACCGGGCTCATTGCACCGGACAAAATAAACGGCGTAATGATACAGGCTTGGTTGGCGCGGGCATAAACTTTTGCGGCGCCAAGCATGGTGCCGTCGAATGTCATGGGTGAGTTGGCGTTGATCAAATTGATCACCACGCAATTATTCTCAACAAACTCTTTGCCAAACAAAATCCGGCACATTGCAAGCGTATCTTCTGCACGCTCCGGCGCGGTAACAGAACCCATAAACGGTTTGTCTGAATACAGCATATGCGAGAGCACCATATCGAGGTGGCGCTTGTTCACCGCGACATCAACCGGCTCGCACACTGTGCCGCCGGAATGGTGCATCGACGGCGCCATATAGGCCAGCTTCACGAAATTGCGGAAATCCTCAATCGTAGCGTAGCGGCGAACGCCCTCAAGATCACGCACGAATGGAGGGCCATAAACAGGTGCAAACACAGTGGCGTTGCCGCCAATTTGCACAGAACGCGCGGGGTTGCGGGCATGTTGTGTGAAAAGTTTTGGCGCCGTTTTCAAAAGCTCACGGCATAGGCCTTTGGGGAAGCGCACACGCTCACCGTCAACTTTCGCACCTGCTGCACGCCACATATCCAGCGCTTCAGCATCATCACGAAACTCAATGCCGATCTCTTCTAAAATAATGTCGGCATTGGCTTCAACAATCGCCAAAGCTTCGTCATTTAGCACTTCGTAAACATTAATATTGCGCTGAATAAATGGCATAGAAACGCCGGGTCCGCCGCCGCCTCGCAAAGCACGGCGGGATTGTGCCCCACCACCACGTTCACCGCGGGCGCGGCTGCGTACGGGCTCTGCGGCTTCAATTGCGATATCGTGTTCACCGTCCATGGCGCAATTCCTCAAATCAAATTTGGCTTTGGTTGAACCCTAACTTTGGCGCGAATGGGCAAAGGTCAAGCCGCGCCAGCCATTGGCCGGCAGGCGACACGTTTCATGTCGCTAATGCGCCAAGTCGACGCAAAGGCTGATGTGGCTTTTTCTGTCGCACCGACGTCGTAATCAAGCTATAGCCTTGACCAATAACGGAAAATAATCATTTAGCAGATAGCGCTGCTCGCAAATCAATTTGCTGAAGGGTTTTGAATATGGCCGACGACGAAATCATCCTGTCAGAATTGCCCGATGATGAACTGGTCATGCAGATGATGGACGACCTTTATGATGGTCTCAAAGACGAGATCGTTGAGGGCGTAAACCTGCTGCTGGAACGCGGTTGGACACCTTACACGGTGCTGACTGATGCTCTTGTAGAAGGCATGCGCATCGTCGGTGAAGATTTCCGCGATGGCATTTTATTTGTGCCTGAAGTGCTGCTGTCAGCTAACGCGATGAAAGCAGGTATGTTTGTGCTGCGGCCACTGCTGGCTGCCACTGGTGCGCCTAAAATGGGCAAAATGGTGATCGGCACTGTTAAAGGCGACATCCATGATATCGGCAAAAACCTTGTTGGTATGATGATGGAAGGTGCAGGCTTCGATGTTGTCGACCTCGGCATCAACAATCCAGTCGAGAACTATCTTGCCGCTATTGAAGAGCACAAACCCGATATTCTGGGCATGTCAGCCCTGCTTACAACCACTATGCCTTACATGAAGGTTGTCATTGATACCCTCATTGAAAAAGGCATGCGCGACGATTTCATCGTGTTGGTTGGCGGTGCACCCCTCAACGAAGAATTTGGCAAAGCCGTTGGAGCTGACGCCTATTGCCGCGACGCAGCTGTCGCCGTTGAAACCGCTAAGGACTTTATGAAGCGCAAACACAATTCAGGTTTGGCGCGCGCCTAGTTGCTAAAGAATTCAGTCAGGCAGAAGCAAAACAGCTCTTGCCTGATTGAAGTTTTGATCAGTTCACGACGTCTTCAACCGCATCTGCGGTGTTACTAACATCTGCTCCGACCCCCCGAACTGTGTTCGCGCAGGATGCAAGAAATAATGCGCTTATGATAACTAAGCTGCTTAAAAAACGACTGGTTTTCATTTTCGACCCCGTTAGGTTTACTGGTAATATGACCATTCAGGTGACAGTACCTATAAGCAAAACGCACAATTGTGACGAAAGTTCCGGCAGTGCAAAAGAAAAGCTGTTGGTGATTGCCTGTGGTATGATTGCCCGGGAGGTGCAGGGCGTGATTACCCAGCTTGGGCTTGATCATATTGACCTGACCTGCTTGCCCGCAGAGTTTCACCATAGACCGGTCAAAATTGCACCTGCCATGGAGCGGGCAATCCTTAAGGCCAAAGCGCAGGGCTATACCCGCATTTTTGCAGGATATGCTGATTGCGGCACACAAGGCGCACTTGATAAAGTGTTGGAAAAACATGGCGTTGCGCGCATTGAAGGCCCGCATTGCTTTTCATTTTACATTGGAAACCAGAACTTCATGGATCGCGATGAACGCCATTTAACCCACTTTTTCATGACAGATTTTCTGGCGCAGCATTTCAGGACATTTCTCATTGAGCCGCTCGGCCTAGATCGCCACCCGGATTTGAAAGAGATGTATTTCGGTAATTACACTCATTTGCATTACATCGCCCAAACCGAAAATATATCCCTGCAAAATAACGCAAAAGAAGCCGCAAAATACCTTAATCTTCACTATTCGTATGAATTCACCGGTTATGGTGATTTGGGAACAGCCCTGCACCAAGCAGCAAGCTGAAGAGAATCGGGTATTTCTGAGCACGATGGCTAAAGGCGAATTGCGCGCAAGAACACTGAAATTGCGCGAACGGATAAAGCGGGCGACGCAGCGTAGGCGGCCGCTTTCCCATGTGCTGATTGAATTTTATAGAAATGAGCCGATGCCAACCACATTTGGGCATTTGCGTGATGCGTTGGCCGACCGCGGCATTGCGGCAATGCTTCTGCTTGTTTCAGCTTTTAACATGCTTCCATTGCCACCCGGCACTTCGTTGATTAGCGGATTGCCGTGTTTATTATTGGCTTGGCAAATGATGCTGCGCCGGAAAGCCGCCTGGTTGCCGCAACGCGTTATGGATCATATTATCACAGAAGATACAGTAAAACTGATCCGGACTAAAATCGTGCCAAGACTGTTTTGGGTGGAGAAATTCATCAAGCCGCGTTACTGGCCTTTCAGCCCCGGAAACGACGAATTTGCAATCGGCGTGATCTGTATCATCACTTCGGTATTGTTGATTTTGCCAATACCGCTTGGAAACTGGACATCGGCAATCGCCATGACAACACTGGCATTGGCGCTTTTGCAGCGCGACGGTTTACTTTTGTTGATCGGTTTTATCTCAGCCATACTCACAGTTACGCTATGCATATTCGTAGTTGGCGGACTTATTTTCGCTGCCGAAAGTGCATTTAAGGGTCATGTCCCGCACTTCCTCAAAGGGTTTCTGGGAATGATGGGTGGATAGCAAAGCACTGCATTTCCTTTGGGTTATCGCAGATTGGCCCAATCCGCGGGCCAACGCGAACCTGACGGGTATCTGTCTGACTTGGAAACATACCCGCCGAAAATCTTCTGTCGGCAAACTTTGAATTTGCTGTAACAGCACTGGTTCCTTTTGCTTGTTTCGGCCTATGTTTAAACCCTGATAACCAAGGCCATTTGTTAGGCTTATTTGCGACGTCGTTTTCCGGCATAAGCCAGTCGCGCCAACACCTGCAAAACGACTGGCTTCAACCCAATTCTTGCACCCACAACCGAGGTTCCAATGGCTGATCTTATAATCGTTTACTGGCGCGATATCCCTGCCCAAGTGATTGTCAAAAAAGGGCGCACCAACGCCAAACGTGAACTTTCGCTGCGCTTCACAGAGGCGATTGATATGTGCGCGATGCGAACGGGCGCGGGCGACACAGACGCCTATTTGGCTGAATGGCGCAAAGCCGACGGCATACCGGTTAGCGACGATTTGGAAGCAGAGGCCGATAAAGCACAAGCTGCAATCGAAGCCGAATACACAAAAGAAAAACTGGTTGCGCTTGTGAAAGCTGGAGGCAAACTCAGTGTCTGAAATGATGGCAGCCAGATCTGCGCCCGTTAAAAAGCCTGCACAAAAACCGGAGCTTGGCCCGGTGCGTTTTGCCGCCGATGGCCGCAGCCGCCGTGCGGTTTCTCTTAAATATTGGTCAATCCGCAATTCAAAACTCTTGGAATGGTTTTACAATCGTTTCGAGCTGGCCTTCACCAAACTGCACCCCGTTTTCAAAGCGATCGGTTATGAACGCGTTGAAAAACCAGTTGCCGCATTTGAGCGTGCAGTAAAGGGCGTTCTGTTTGATTGCCGGATGTGCGGCGCGTGCGCCCTCTCTTCCACCGGTATGTCGTGCTCCATGAATTGCCCCAAGCAACTCCGCAATGGCCCGTGCGGCGGTGTACGCGCCAACGGCAATTGCGAGGTGATCGCCGACATGCCCTGCGTCTGGGTGAAAGCGTGGGAAGGCTCCCGAGCTATGGAGGGCGGAGACCAAATTCTGGCCGTGCAAAAACCGGTCAACAATATGCTCAAAGAAACTTCATCCTGGCTGCGCGTCACCCGTGAAGCCGCTGCTGCAAAAGAAGTTGCGTAAATGATTGCAGATGTGAACCCGTTCGACCCCGGTCTTCCGCTCGAGCCACTGCCCGGACACTCTTCGCGCGGACGCTTAGAGCGCGTACTGCGCCGCGGCGAGTTTGCAGTCACTGCCGAACTCAACCCGCCGGATTCCGCTGACCCGAATGATGTATATAATCGCGCTGCCATTTTTGACGGTTGGGTCGATGGCATCAATGCGGTCGATGCTTCCGGCGCAAACTGCCATATGTCATCGGTTGGCATTTGCGGTCTGCTGACCCGCATGGGGTATGCCCCGATTATGCAGATTTCCTGCCGTGATAAAAACCGTATCGCCATCCAAGGCGATGTACTTGGCGCATCAGCCATGGGCGTTCAAAACATTTTGTGCCTCACCGGCGATGGCGTTCAAGGCGGCGACCAGCCGGGTGCAAAACCGGTGTTTGATCTTGATTCCATGTCGCTGCTCGAAACCATCAAAATGATGCGCGATGAAGCCAAGTTTCTGTCTGGCCGCAAACTCACCACTCCGCCGCCGGTATTTTTAGGCGCCGCAATCAATCCGTTTGTGCCACCGTTTGAATTTCGCGCACTGCATTTTGCCAAAAAAATCCGTGCCGGTGCTCAGTTTGTGCAAAGCCAATATTGCTATGATGTGCCGTTGTTCAAAGAATTCATGAAACGCGTGCGCGATATGGGCCTAGATGAACAATGCTATATACTGGTAGGCGTCGGGCCATTGGCCTCAGCCAAAACCGCACGCTGGATGGCCAATAATGTGCCGGGTGTGCATATTCCTGAAGCGGTGATCAAACGCATTGAAGGCGCTGCCGACCAAAAAGCCGAAGGCAAGCGCCTCTGCATCGACATCATCAACGAGTGCAAAGAGATCGCAGGGGTTCACGGCGTCCACGTTATGGCCTACCGGCAGGAAGAATATGTTGCAGAAATCGTCCACGAATCCGGCATCTTAAAAGGCCGCAAACCATGGACGCGCGAACGGCGCGGCGACGAACAGCAAATCTCAGATCGCATGGGTGCACTCAAAGACCGTGGCGCAATTTCCCCTGCCGCCATGGCAGAAAAAGCAGTCGAAAATGTGTGACAACGCACGCTTTGCTTGACTAAATCACATAACCACATAAAGAAGTCTTTATGTCTTTTGGAGAGTGCCTATGACCCGCACAATAGTTGCTTCGGCAACCCGCGAAATCATCATTGGCTTTGATCAGCCTTTCTGCGTGATTGGTGAGCGGATCAACCCTACGGGCCGCAAAAAGCTGGCCGCTGAAATGCAGGCCGGTAACTTCGAAACCGTTATCAGAGACGCACTCGAGCAGGTCGCCGCCGGTGCAACAATGCTGGACGTGAATGCCGGCGTGACCTCGGTCAACCCGAATGAAACCGAACCCGGGCTTCTCGTTCAAACGCTACAAATCGTGCAAGGTCTCGTTGATGTGCCGCTGTCTATTGACTCGTCTGTGACCGCAGCAATCGAAGCCGCGTTGAAAGTTGCCAAAGGCCGCCCGCTGGTCAATTCAGTCACCGGCGAGGAAGAAAAACTCGAAGCCATTTTGCCGCTTTGCAAAAAATATGATGTCCCGGTTGTTGCCATTTCCAACGATGAGACCGGCATTTCTATGGACCCGGACGTTCGCTTCGCCGTTGCAAAACGCATCGTAGAGCGCGCGTGGGACCACGGCATCAAGCCGCATGATATTGTGGTTGACCCGCTGGTGATGCCGATTGGCGCTTTGGGTGATGCCGGCCGTCAAGTGTTTGCACTACTCTATCGCCTCCGCAACGAATTGAAGGTCAACACCACTTGCGGCCTGTCCAACGTGTCGTTCGGCCTGCCCCACCGCCACGGCATCAATGCCGGTTTTATCCCAATGGTGATTGGCGCGGGCATGACATCGGCAATCATGAACCCATGCCGCCCGCAGGAAATGGAGGCAGTTCGCGCCGCCAATGTGCTGAACGGCACCGATCCGTCATGCGAGCAGTGGATCCGGACGTATCGCGATTATGCACCCGTCGCGCCCGGGCAAATAGCCGTGCCTACCGCCGCCCCTGTCTCCGGTGGCCGCCGCGGTGGCCGCAGTGCGCGGGTTGGTGCATGAAACGTATGCGAAAAACAAAATCGGCTATGACGGATATTGGCTTTTTTGCGCCATTGGTCATCGCGCAACGCATGTCGCGCATGATGCTACCGGAAGCCATGCGCACTACTGCCGACAAAGCTGAAGATACGCGTATGGTCGCAGAAAAAACCAAAGCGGCGACAGATGGCATAATGGCAATGCAAACTGAAATGGCTTCTCAAATGATGTCCGCATGGGTTGGTATGGCCTTTGGCAAAATGCCACAACCCCTCAGAATTGCAGATGCAGTATCGGCAGCAGGGCTTAAATCAGCTCGCGCCAAAGTGAAAGCCAATGCCAAGCGGCTTTCAAAGCCAATCGCAAATATATGAGTTTTCTCAATTGAATAGTCAGACCGACCACCTTGTTCTCTTTATGCCGTCCGGCAAACGCGGTCGCTTCGCGAGCGGCACCACCATTCTTGATGCCGCGCGCGAACTTGGCGTCTATGTGGAAAGCGTTTGCGGCGGTCGGGCAACATGCGGGCGTTGCCAGATTGAAGTGCAGGAAGGCCATTTCGCCAAGCACGGCATCACATCTTCTGATGACCACATTTCAGAGCGGGGGCCTAAAGAGCTGCGCTACGCCGAAGTGCGCGAGATAGCCGCGAACCGGC
>JANMFT010000123.1:0-2595 GCA_031374255.1 Limoniibacter sp.
CATGCCGGCGGCACCCCAAAACAGTGTGGCAATCACACCATAGCGTATGACTTCGTCCATGTAGCCGGATGTGTCTTCGACAATGATTGGGCTGGATGCATTGGCAAATGTCACCCGCTGCAGCATTAATATTGAACTGACGGCCAAAAGTGCGAAAAGCACCCAAAAATGGGTCCGGAACGGTGCGTCTTGCCCGAGACTAGCCCCCAAAAAGGCAAGCAAGGTGGCAAACGAAACGGCAATTGCAGGAACAATGTTGCGCATTATGGCACCCCCTCAGGTCACATTCAGGATATTTTCTCGAGCCAGCCTCGCACGGGCCGTGGAACGCAAAGTTGATCTACATCAACAGCACTGCAAAATACTGGCGGGCCAACGGCAGTTGGCCGCGCGTTAATCGTGATGAAACCGGTTCAATCGACCGGGCACGTGGAAATGCCGAACATGCTGTAGAGCGGGCACGTGCCAAATACTGATGTCAACAGCGGAACAACGCCAATCCACCCAAGCCAATTTAATCCGGTTGCGGGAAATAGATATCCAAGTGCAAATGCGATAAGTGCAAGCCCAAGCAGAGCGCGCAATCCGCGGTCGAACATTCCAACATTTGTAGTCATGATACTTCTCCTTTGGTGCGCGCGTTAGACGGGTGCATGTTTTTGTCAGCGCATCGGCAATTGTGACAAGTTTGGAAGTTGGATAATTGATCAGCCTCAATTGCAGGAGTGCTTAGGCGGCTATTTTTCGGCAGACGCTGACGCGGCCTTTTTCATCGCAAGCACCGCGTGCCAGCGCAGCCAATCGTTCAAGATTGATAAGGAAAACGACACAAGGGTCTTCCATGCCAATAAGGCCGTCGGTCTTAAATGTTGTGAACGTACGGCTGATTGTTTCAATCGTCAGTCCTAAATAATCGGCAATATCAACGCGACGCATCGGAATCAGCACACTGTTCGGGCTATAACCAAGCCGCCGGTTTCGCATTGATAATCCGGTCAGGAAATGCGCCAGCCGCTCGCTGGCTGTCATTTTAGTCAGCACCATCAGGTGTTCGTATGAACCGGCTAGTTCTCGGCAACTCTGTGCCTGCACGGAGTCTGAAAAAGCAGTATCAGAAGCGATTGCACTATGAAAACTTGCCATGGTCATCGGTTCAAGCTTGCAACACTGCACAGCCTCCGCGTTTCTTTGATGCGGGCCGGTACCTAAACCGATCATGTCGCCCGGATATGCAAACCCGGTGACAACACGTCGGCCATCCATCAAGACTTTGTAGAAACACACAGTTCCCGAGCGAATAAGACATACTTCATTGCGTACATCGCCTTCAGCCCAGATCAGTTGACGTGCCGCCAATTTTCGGCAGGCACCATTCGAAGTGTGCCTTGAAAAGAAATCTGTGCGGCTCGGCTGATGCTTCGTTAATGCGATCACAGGGCGTGTATTGGCTTCAAGAATGTGCATGACTTGTCCTCCTTGGATAAGAAGGTTTTACCCATGCAACCTCACGACAGTTTCACCGCTGTGTAACAGTGTTAGACAATTGGTAACGGGAGCCATTGCCATTGCTGCCTCCCGTAACAATTGTTAAGCTTGGAAAATGACAGCCCAGCCACCCGCCCATATTTTGATCGTGGATGATGATCCCGATATCCGCGACATCTTGCGCGATTGTTTGGAGTTCGCGGGGCTTCAGGTGACCGAAGCGGCTAATAGCAACGATATGCTTCAGCTGTTGGCAAATGGCGGTTTTGACCTCGTCACACTCGACCTTAACCTTGGCGGCGAAAACAGCCTGCCGCTGACCGGCCGCATCAAAACAGAGTTTCATGTGCCGATTATAATGATCACAGGGCAAGGCGATACGATCGACCGTGTAGTGGGTCTGGAACTGGGTGCAGATGATTATATTTCGAAGCCATTCCACCCGCGTGAAGTGGTGGCCCGGGTAAGGGCCGTTCTGCGCCGGACAGAGAAACAAGTGCCCGGAAGCGGCGTAGCGGCTGAAATCACCCCTTCAACCCGCACACCACCAGAACGTTTTGCCTTTGACGGGTGGACACTCGATATTGGCAAACGCGAACTGATGGCACCTGATGCATTGGCGCGGGAACTCACCACCGCCGAGTTTAACCTGCTTGAGGCTCTCGCCCGCCGCCCGCACCGTGTGCTCAGCCGCGATACTATTATGGATTTACTTAAAGGCCATGACTGGTCGCCATTTGACCGCTCAATTGATGCTTTGGTTTCAAGGTTGAGACGTAAAATTGAGTGCAACCCGCAAACCCCGTCGATGGTCAAAACCGTGCGCGGCGTTGGATATATTTTCGCGTGTGAAGTTCAAAGTTTGTAGTAGGCAAAGTGGAGTAGAAACTTTGCGCTAAGTTGCGCCAAATCAATTCGCGGCAAATTAAAAGTGCGAATGTTCCCCAAACGTTGACGCGTTAAATCTCACGGGAGCACTGCAATGAGCTATAAAACTATTCTTGCCGTAATCACACCCATAGGTGAGGCTGGCACAGCGCCGCTGATGCCAATCGCTTTGGATCTGGCAGCGCGGTGGAAGGCCCATCTCACATTGATGATCATGGTGCC
>JANMFT010000148.1:0-3699 GCA_031374255.1 Limoniibacter sp.
AAACTGATGGATTGGATCGTTCGCCAAGGCCGCCCTCTTTCAACTCAATTCGATCTGGCACGGGCCAGAAACTATTTCTCATCAATGCGCGGTGGAGCCACTGCGCCGATTGTGCGCAACACGTTTAAAACGCCCGCACAAAACCCTAAAAGCAGGAACACAATCATACCGAACGGGCTGCTGCCCGCCAATTGATCTATGCCCCACCCTAGACCGGCCCCTACCACAACTCCGGCAATAAACTCGCTCGATAGTTTTACGGCTTGAGCCATCCCTGCTTTGTCATTGCCATTGGATTTTGCAACTTCGTCGTCAGCTTTGACCTTATGTTCGCTCAAACGCTTTTCGAGTGAAGCGCGCCGTGCGTCGAGATCGTCTGCCATCTTAAGTGCCAATCCGCCGGAAAACCAGCAAGCTTTCAAAAGCAGTTGCCTGCCCCCCAAAGTTGGCCGGAACATAGTGAGAGGCGTTTATGGCGTCAAGCTGAAAGCGGGGCCGCAAACAGGCCAATTTAAGCAATTGAAATCAGTGTGTTAGCTGGAAATTGAGCATCAAGTTCAATCTGCCGCAGAAGAATCACCGGAAGAAGGGTTCTCAGCTCCAGCCACCAAAACGGGTGCGGTAGAAGATGTGCTGCCCAACATTGGCGACCCTGATCATCGTAGGGCCCCAATTTGGCGAAACGTAGGTTGCGTGATAATGCGTGGCGGAACCAACAGCATCGATCCAGATTTTGCCGGCGGTGACAGCCATCGCTATAGCCTTTGCGGTCTCCCAATGCCGACCCGGGATGACGCGATCTTTAATTTTATCGCAAGCAAATGAAAACTGGCAGCGGTTAAACCAAGAGATATTTTGATAAATCACACCGCATATTGTGTTTGGGTATTTCGGGTTACGCACGCGGTTCAAAATAACCTGCGCCACGGCGGCTTGGCCTTTTTCGGTTTCGCCGCGCGCTTCAAAATAAATACCTTCTGCCAGGCAGCGCTGCTCTTTTTCTGAAAACACGTCGGGCGATAAAATTGACTGCGCCCACAAATGATCTTTCGGGCCAATCGACGGCACGAACCTGCCCTGCTGTGGCTCGTCCTTTAAAATTGCGCCAAACGGCGAAACCGTCGCATAATCCGGCTCGGCTGGCGCATAGGCCGTGGCTAAAACATCGGCAACTGGGTTTGTTACCAATTTGGCAACGGCAACCGGCATTACGTCAGATGAGACAACCGGCTTCTTTTTTGAATGAAACTCCATGGCCACTTCGATAGATTTTGCACCGGCTTTCAATTTTGGTTTTTCAAAATCACCGGCGATTTTGGTGGACATTGACGGAGACAACATCAAGCTCGACGAGCGCTGTAACACCGAACCGGCATTGAACGCTTTTGGCGGCGTAACGGGTGATAGTTTAACGATACGGCCAAGTTTGTCTTTGCGGTTGACGCGAATTTCATCAGGCGTGGTTTCAAGCCCGGTATTTTTTGGTGCGAATGCCACTTCGCCAACCCCGTCAATCTTTGCGCCAAACGGCATGGTGGTGCCGGTGGTGATCGGGTCAATGCCAAATGCCATGGAGGCCGCATGGGTTGAGCCTACCGGTGAGCGCTCAATAAAGTTGGCCCAATTCGCTGCACCATCCCCCATCATGGATGATGCATCCTGCCGCGCGATATCCGTGGTGGTAAACAGCATTAAGCCAAACGCAATGGCTGTTGCGAGGCTGAGTTTGGATTTAAAATTCGAGCGCAACTTTATGCGCGATTTTTCAATCGTGAATGAAACTGACACACTCTACTCCGGACACGCATACGCAACTGAACGCATCAGCCGGAACTTGGCTGATGGTGCGATAGTGAACGATTAACCTTGATGGAGGGTTAATTGGGGCGCGTGGTTTAACAAAGGCCCTCCCCAACCCCTCCCGCAAGGGGAGGGGCGAAAACGGTTGGCATCGCCCCCCACTTCGTCATCGTCCGGCTTGACCGGACGATCCATGCCGTGATGTTGCAAACTAAGTACGAATAGTTCCGAAGATCATGGCATGGGTTGCCCGATCAAGTCGGGCAATGACGAAAGTTGGGAAAACAATGCCATATGATATCGAAGAGCATAAACATAGATTTGCGGCATGGGCGGCTAGCAGGGCAGCGCACCGTGGTGTCGCTGGTTTTAAAGTTGAAATGGGAAAACTCATTTTAGAAAACATTGGTTTCAACCGCCAGCGTTATCATCCAGACATGCTCCCGAGACCCGGTGAACTAGATGCGTTTCATTTGTATTGGCGTGAATGCTCACTCTGGATTGCCGATCAAATCGGCTTTACTATATCCCATGGTGTGGCTGCCAAACTTATAAACGTATACTTGAAATCTAGGTTTGTTGTTAGCGCGGTTCACAACCACCCCAATGTAACGGATTTACATCCTCCAATTGACAGCATTTTATTATCAGGATTACGCCCAAAATTAAATTCAGCTCAAAAAGAAGCGTTAGATGCCGCCTGCCCACACGGCTGGTCAAATCTGTGTTCAAAGGGATATCAATCTGTGATTGATATTGTTCGCGAACACCTGAATCATCAGCCAATGTGGATGATTGAGCAATACTGGCAAGGACACCAATAAGCCCCCTCAATCCTCGCGCTTTTTCTTTCGTCCTGCAAACGGGTTTTCGCTTTCGCGCAGCATCATGCGGATAGGGATTCCGGCCAGATCAAAAGTGTCGCGGATGTTGTTTGAAAGATAACGCAGATACGAATCCGGGATGGCATCGGGCCGGGTGCACATCAGCACGAAACCCGGCGGCCTTGTTTTGGCCTGCGTGATATATTTGATTTTAAGGCGGCGCCCAGCGACGGCGGGCGGCGGATGTTTGTCAATGATGTGCTCAAACCAGCGGTTAAGCTGCCCGGTGGAAATACGGGTGTTCCAGCGCTCGTGGGTTTCAAACACAGCGGCCATCAACTTATCAAGCCCGTAGCCGGTTTCACCCGACACCGGGATAGCGCGAACGCCTTTGATCTGCGGCAGATGCCGGTCGGTCATTTCACGCAATTCTGCGAGTTTGGCTTGGCGATCTTCGACCAAATCGAACTTCGAATAGGCAATCACCGGCGCACGGCCCTCGCGCACAATCAAATCAGCGATCTGCAAATCCTGTTTGTCGAACGGCTGGGTAACGTCAATCATTACCACAACAACTTCAGCAAAGCGGATGGAGCGGAGGCCGTCGCTGACGGCGAGCTTTTCAAGCTTTTCCTGAACACGAGCGCGCTTGCGCATACCAGCAGTATCATGCAGCCGGATTTTGCGTCCGCCCCACTCCATATCAATCGAGATGGAGTCGCGGGTGATGCCCGCCTCAGGGCCGGTGAGCAGGCGGTCTTCGCCGACGAATGTATTGATTAGTGTGGATTTACCGGCATTGGGCCGCCCGACAATCGCGATACGCATCGGTTTATTGAGGTAAGCCATATCCTCAACCACAATGCCGTCGTCGTCAGTGATATCGACGTTGGTTTCGGCGTCACCAAATTCTTCGTCTTCCTCGGGCAGTGCAACGTCGCGGCCAAGGCCAGCGACAATGGCGCGATAAAGGTCAGGCATGCCTTGCCCGTGCTCGGCGGAAATCGCAATTGGTTCGCCGAGACCGAGTTCGTAGGCTTCGGTAATGCCTGCTTCAGACGCACGGGATTCTGTT
>JANMFT010000167.1:0-1873 GCA_031374255.1 Limoniibacter sp.
CCAACTTTGTTTCAAACTCCGGTTTGGGCATGGGCTGGCTGCGATAACCAAGCGCAGACAGCTCCGCCACCATATCATCATGTGTTGCACCCAAAATCGACATCATACCCGGGGTCACAAAAAACGCAGCCT
Source organism: Limoniibacter sp. (assembly GCA_031374255.1). Classification (GTDB taxonomy): domain Bacteria; phylum Pseudomonadota; class Alphaproteobacteria; order Rhizobiales; family Rhizobiaceae; genus JALOTE01. Next base: position 133 of record JANMFT010000167.1, read on the forward strand.
TCCCAAACGCCGCGTCGGGCCTGACTTCAACGCCCTCTTTCCAATAAAGCGCAGGTCGGATTTGGTCAGCCAAACGCTCCAGAATATCAAACCGCACCGCACGGTTGCCAAGCACGGCAAAGCCCGCGAGGCGGTAAAATTCAGGGGTTACCTCAGCATTGGGCGCAAAGGATGTGCGGCCCGCAGCCAGCAATGCCACCGGTTCACCGTAACCTGCCTTATCTTTGGCATCGTTTTTCAGTGCCCATAGCAGCGTGATAATTTCGGCGGGCTGCGGTTTTATCAGTGCGGGCATAAACACATAATAGAATCCGAACCGCACACCCAAACGCCGCAAAGCCGAACGCGCAGTCTGGTCGAGCGATTTCATCTCTTCCGTGATCGTGCGGCGCTCTACTACTCCGCCACTTTCAACAAGCCTAAACGCAAGGCCTTTAGCAAAACCGAGCAATTGTTCAGCAGCAGCCAAATCCTGCAACGGCTTGATCTGGGTTTCAATCGTGTGGGCCACAAACCGGTCAATCCGCATCGCAACACGGTCGCGCGTTGCGCCCATCAATTGCTCATCGGCCAAAATCACAGCGCGCGGTTTTAGCCAATCGTCGGACGAGGCAAGCTGCGCAACAGCAGCGCCAAGCCAGCGCACCACGCCGTCAGCACCCAATGACAAATCACCGTTTGAGGCAATTGCAAATCTTGCAGCGCGGGCCTCAAACTCCAAGCCAAGCGCCTTTTGCGCAGCACCCTGCACAGCTTTGGCATCCGGCCCGCCGGCGGTCAGATCAGGCGTAAACCGGAATCCTGCCAGTGAGCCGACATGATGGCCTTCAACCGTAACTAAGCCATCAAAACCCACATAAGCCTCTAACATCACGTTTTCCCGTAACCTCTTCATCAGGACGGATGTCCTGCGATCAACAAACCGTTTCGTCAACCTGTCGTGTAACGCGTCCGAGAGACGATCCTCGATGCCACGTGTTTTTTCCTGCCAGTGTGCCGGATCTGCAAGCCAGCCCGGCCGGTTGGCGACATAAGTCCAAGTGCGGATTTGTGCAACCCGCGCCGACAACGTATCGATCTCGCCATCCGTAATATCTGCGCGCGCCACCTGATCGGCCATATAGGTTTCGTCAACGCGGCCGCGCGTGCACAAATCACGGTAAAGCTGCGCGATAATATCAGCATGTTGCGCGGGCGCAATCTTGCGATAATCTGGAAGCGTGCAAACATCCCACAGCCGCTTCACATTGGGCTTGCTGGTGGCATAGCGCATCACCAACTCATCGCGTGACAGCAGCATCAGCGATCTATGATCTGTTGTCGGCAGCGCGCGCGACAAACCGTCCACATTGGGCATGGTTTCACCTGGCAGCGTGTCAAGCGAAGTCAGCAGCGCTTCAACAGACGAAAAATCTAAATTCGATGTCCGCCATTGCAAGGTTCGAACGGGTTCAAACTGGTGGGTTTGAAGGCGTTCGACCAGTTCCTCGTCAAGCGGGCCAACCTGGCCGGTCACGCCAAATGTGCCGTCTTTAATATGCCGCCCGGCCCGGCCTGCAATCTGGCCATATTCTGCCGGCGTCAACTCGCGGTACTGGTGCCCGTCAAATTTGAAATTCTGTGCAAACGCCACATGGTCAACATCAAGGTTCAAACCCATGCCGATGGCATCAGTCGCCACCAGATATTCCACATCGCCGCTTTGATAAAGTTCAACCTGCGCGTTGCGGGTGCGCGGCGA
>JANMFT010000194.1:0-11009 GCA_031374255.1 Limoniibacter sp.
GCATGGAAAACAACATGTAGCAATAAATCTCCGAGCTCATCGCAAAGGTCCGCCATAATGCCGCGCTCAATCGCCTCGCCAACCTCATAATCTTCTTCGATTGTGTAGGGCATGATCGAAGCAAACGTCTGCTCGGCATCCCATGCGCACCCGGTCTCAGGGTTGCGCAGGCGCGCCATGATTTCGAGAAGATGGGATATGTCTTTTGAAGGTTCCATGATGTGAACTTAGACGGGAAGTCGACTGCTGGCGAATACGACACCAACTCATCCACAAGCATTATAGCATATGCCAGTCGCATAATATGGATTATGGAACTATCTGAAATACTGAGATATCAATTAAGCCAATGAAATCAATCTTCAAACTCAATTACCATGCCATCATATCCCGGCTCAACGTGATCCGGAGTTTCAGCAAGCACCGTTCGGTAATCCATCGGAATATGCATATGGGTCAAAATCGCGCGCTGTGGTGCTAAGCGCTCAATCCAGTCGAGCGCCTGGTTTAGCGACAAATGCGACGGATGCTGGGTGTACTGAAGCGCGCCAATAATCAGCACTTTCACACCTGTAACAAGCGGCAAGGTTTTTTCAGGAAAACCACTGACATCTGTGCAGTAGGCCAGCCCGCCAATACGAAAGCCTTTGATGCGGAGCGGGCCATGTTGCAGGCCAAACGGGGTGAGGGTGATAGTACCCCCCTTCCCCGTAATCGTGAAATCTTTACTGCTTTCGATTAAATGCGTATCCACAATCGGCGGATAATCCGAACCCTTTTGCCGCTCGAAAATGTAACCAAATGCGGAAGTAAGATGCTGCAATGTTCTTTGATCAGCGTAAATTTGGGCTTTTGCTTTGTTGGCCAGCACAAAAGTGCGAAGGTCATCAATACCGTGAATATGGTCGGCATGGGCATGGGTGTAAACCACGCCATCAATGTGTGTGACTTTAGCATCAATCATCTGCTCGCGGAAGTCCGGCCCTGTATCGATTACAACTGTGGTTGTTCCTGTGTCGCTGATCCGCTGAATCAGCAAAGCAGAGCGGCGGCGGCGATTGCTTGGTTCATTCGGATCGCATGCGCCCCAATCACCGTTGGGCCGAGGCACGCCCGGAGATGAGCCACAGCCGAGCATGGTGAATCGCAGGGTCGCCAAATCAAGCGGCTTTCCAATTATTTTGCAAAACTGAACGCGGCATTTTGGAAAATACACGCAGCGCGTTTTCAGTCGTCACTTCTGCCAATTGTTCAAGGCTAAGATCAACGCATTCGGACAGTACTTTTGCCGTATGCGCCACATATGCCGGTTCATTGGTTTTGCCCCGGTGCGGCACAGGCGCAAGATAAGGCGCGTCTGTCTCAACCAGCAGCCGGTAGTGCGGGACCGTGCTGGCAATCAGCCGCAATTCGTCAGATGCTTTAAAAGTGAGGATGCCGGAAAATGACACATAGCCGCCGAGCATTACACCGACTTTTGCAAGTTGAGCACCTGACGAGAAGCAATGAAGAATAAACGGAAATTTGCCTCTGGCGGTTTCAGTTTCAAGGATATCGATCATGTCAGCATCAGCACTGCGGGCATGAATTACCAGAGGTAATTGTGTAATACGTGCGGCTTCAATATGGCGCAAAAAGCTGGTGAGCTGCGCGTCGCGTGGCGGCTCTGGGTAATGGTAATCTAAACCCGCTTCGCCTATAGCAACAACCTTCGGGTGCGCCGCAAATGCCACCAATTCAGCCGCTGTAACGTCAGGTTCCTCAGCGGCATTATGCGGGTGGGTGCCAACAGAACAAAACACATTGTCATAGGTTTCAGCAATTTTGATGAGTGCTGGAAATCGTTTCACACGTGTTGAGATTGTTACTATTGCGCCAATGCCAGCGGCCTGCGCACGGGCAATCACATCATCGCGCTGAGCCTCAAAATCCTGGAAATCCAAATGGCAATGGCTGTCGATTAGCATGTCAGGGTTTCTCGGCATCCACAAAACGCGGGAACACGCCAACCGGTGTGGGAAGTTCCGTGCCGGTTACAATGGCATGCTCAGGCGTGAGATGGGCAAAGCTACGCACGGCCTCTGGCACATTCAGCAAATCCAGCAATTTTGCCGCGCTCAACGGCATCACAGGCTGAACCAAAATTGAAAGCACGCGTATAATTTCAGCTGTGACCCACAGCACAGTTTCCATGCGGGCTTCGTCGGTCTTTTTCAAAACCCATGGCGCTTGTGCAGCAAAATAACGGTTGGTTTCAGCCACAACATCCCAAATTGCATCCAGCGACTTGTGCACCAATTGCTTGTTCATCGCTTCGCGGGCTATGGCCAATATGCCATAGGTTTGTGCCAGAATGGCTCCGTCTTCCGGCGTAAGCGGGCCTTTGACTGGCACTCTTCCCGCGCAGTTTTTATTGATCATTGACAATGAACGCTGAGCCAAATTGCCCAAATCATTTGCGAGATCTGCATTGATGCGGTTGACAATGCCTTCATGGCTGTAAGAACCGTCCTGCCCGAAAGGTACTTCACGGCAGAAAAAATAACGGATTGGATCCAGCCCGTAATCTCCAATAAGTGTAAACGGATCGAGTGCGTTGCCCGCTGACTTGGACATTTTCTCGCCTTTGTTCAAAACGTGGCCATGGCCGAACACGCGTTTCGGCAAAGGCAATCCTGCTGACATCAAAAACGCTGGCCAGTAGACCGCATGGAACCGCACAATGTCTTTGCCGATAACGTGGACATTGGTAGGCCAAAAACCATTTAGCGCATTTTTGTTCGGCCAGCCGGTTGCGGTGAGATAATTCGTCAGCGCATCAACCCAGACATACATCACGTGCTTTTCATCGCCTGGCACAGGGATGCCCCAATCAAAGGTCGTGCGTGAAATTGATAAGTCTTTCAGGCCACCCTTCACAAACGCCAGCACCTCATTGCGGCGTGACTCCGGCGCTATAAAATCAGGGTTAGCCTCATAGTGTTGAAGCAGTTTTTGTTGATAGGATTCCAGCCGGAAAAAATAGCTTTCTTCATCCACCCACTCAACCGGCGTACCTTGCGGCCCATAACGGATATCGTCGGCGCGAACTTCAGTCTCGCCTTCCTCATAATAGGCTTCGTCACGCACAGAATACCAACCGGAGTAGACGTTTTTGTAAATGTCTCCGTTGGCTTCCATGCGCCTCCACAATTCCTGTGTTGTTTCGTAATGGCGGGCTTCAGTTGTGCGGATAAATTCATCGTTAGAAGCATTCAGCGCTCGCGCCATGTCTTGAAACACCGCCGCGTTGCGATCGGCGAGTTCGCGCGGGGTCACGCCCTCTTTCCGTGCAGTTTGCAGCATTTTCTGGCCGTGCTCATCGGTGCCGGTCAAAAAGAAAACATCATGGCCATCAAGCCGCATAAAGCGGGCAATCACATCGGTCGCAATTAATTCATAGGCATGGCCAATATGCGGGCGCCCGTTCGGATAAGAAATTGCGGTGGTGATGTAAAAACGGGATTTTTCTGGCATGTACATAATTTTTCGGTTTCGAGTTTGCCTGCTCTAAATCAGCAAAGCCCCAAAATCCACAGTTGGTTCAAGCTGCGGCAAGATAGGCGTGAACGCGCCGCAACACGTTGAACACTTCCAATTTGCGGTCGAGTTTATAGCCCACGGAAATTATGCGCTGTTGTTGCATGCTTTGATAGAGTTCGGAGATTTGAACTGCATCATGGGTGTTGCCATTCACGGCTTGGGTTCGCGCAAAACTTGCCAGCCTTTGCTCAATGAGTCCTGTAAGTAACACATATCGCGGCTCGCTCTCGCGGTCAGATACAGCACTTGCTAAATTCTGTGCAGCAACCGCGCTGAAATTTCGGTCAGCCGCAAACGCATTGAGCGCCGCAACTATATCAATGCCGCCATAGCGCGCCATTGTCATGGCTTGGCGGACGCTGCCGTCAGCATATCGGGCAAGTTGTTCGGCCTCGCCCAAATCCAGCCCGAGATTGAGCGTGAGCACGTCTTTCACTTGGGCCTCTGTCAGCGCTGGTACATCAACTACGCGGCAACGCGAGCGGATGGTGGGCAGCAAGCGCCCAGCCACATGGCTGATCAAGAAGTAATGGGTGCTGGCTGGCGGCTCTTCAAGGTTTTTCAGGAGTGCGTTGGCAGCGTTGCGGTTCATATCATCGGCAGGATCAATGATGATAATGCGTGTTCCGCCCCCGCTCGCTGTGCGCGATAGAAAATGATTGGCGCGATGGATATCGGCAACCACAATTTCAGTGCGGAATTTTTTGGTGTCTTCATTCCATGAACGCGTCACATGCATCAGCGAAGGGTGTGTGCCAGCCTCAATCTTCTCAGATGCATTCGCTTCACCCGATGCAGCAAAAATATGTTTGGCAAAATGAAACGCCAATGTGGCTTTGCCGATGCCTTGCGGACCTGACAAAATTGTCGCGTGGTGCATTTTGCCAGCAGCAAATTCGGCCAGCATCGTGTCTAAAATCGCGCCGTGACCTGCCAGCCGTGCACTCAACATCGGCGGCGGAGTATCGTCGAGTGTATCGTGAAATATGGGATAAGTGTCCGCCATGCTTAAACTGCAGCATCTTCGCGCAATATCGAAGCTGCGATATGGGTGCGCACAACAAGCGCGATTTCGTTTGCGATTGCCCGTGGCTCACGGTTTGACGGTATAAGCACAAACCGGTCAGGCTCTCTGACCGCAATCGCCAAATAGGCGCGGCGGCGGTTTTCGTGGATTTTTAGGCTCTCTTTTTCAAAACGGTCAGGAATTGCATTTGCATCGCGGCGGGCATGAGCGCGCCTAAGGCCTTCTTCTACCGGCAAATCGAGAAGAAACGTCAAATCAGGGAGCAGTCCGTCAATGGCAATGGTTTCAACGCCCGCAATATAGTCTGGCGGCAACACGCCTGCTGCACCTTGATATGCCCTTGTTGAATCTAGAAAACGGTCGCACAGAACAATTGCGCCGCGCTGGATTGCCGGGCGAATAATCGTTTCCACATGGTCGCGGCGCGCTGCAGAAAACAAAATAGCCTCAAGTTCCGGCCCGTATTTTTCTGCAGCACCGGATAATAAGACTTCGCGGATAATTTCAGCGGCCGGTGAGCCACCGGGTTCGCGCGTGATCACGACATCAAGGCCATCAGCACGCAAATTTTCCGCGAGCAAACGCACTTGCGTGGATTTACCGGAACCTTCTCCGCCCTCAAATGTCAAAAACAATCCGCGCTTTAACCGGTGGTGCATGTTCATCTCAGCCACCCGAATGCAAACTCAGAAAGCACATTCATAGCGCGCTGGCGCATCGGCCCGGCATCAACTGTGCTGCCGGCAAAGAGCGGTATTTCTTGCGTCAACGTTTCACCGTTCCATATTCCAAGGCTGGCAACTTCTGCACCCTTTTCAATAGGCGCTAGCAGTGGGCCGCGATAAGTAATACGGGCTGAAAACACCCCTGCCCTGTCTTTGGGTATCAACACGCTGGTCGCGGCACCGGTCTTTAACGCTACGGTGCCGCTTGACCCGCCGAAAACGTCGGCCTGTCCTATTTCATGATTCTCCGGCACAACCTCGATGGTCTCAAACTCACCGAGACCCCAAGCGATGATTTTTTGGGCCTCAAAACTGCGCAATTCACTGCTTTCAAGCCCGCTCATCCCAAGAAAAATGCGCCTGCCATTCAGTTTTGCAGTGGCTATGATAGCGTAGCCTGATTGCTCCGTGAAACCGGTCATAAAGCCATCAGCGCCGACATTCTTGTTTAAAAGCGGGTTGCGGTTGCGCTGGGTAATTTTGTTCCACAAAAACGCAGGCTCGGCAAAAATGCTAACATAGGCAGGATAGGTTTTTTGAATATGTCGTACCAGTTTTATGAGGTCGCGCATTGTTACTTGCGCGCCCGTTGCTGGAAGCCCGGTCGAATTGGCAAATTTTGTTGAGGCCAGGCCCAGCTCAACCGCACGGGCGTTCATGAGTTCGACAAACTTGGTTTCACTGCCCGCGATCCCTTCAGCAATAATAATTGCCGCATCGTTACCCGCCTGCACAATCAGCCCACGCAACAAATCGCTGACTGCGATATCGGATTTGAGCGCGGCAAACATAGCCGCGCCGCCGGAAGGCGCACCACCCGTTCTCCAAGCATTTTCAGTAACTTTGAATGTTTGGCTTAAGCGTATAGTGCCATCTGTAAGGCCCTTAAACACCAATTCGGCAGTCATCAGTTTGGCAAGCGATGCAGGTTGCACAATGGCATCAGGCTCTTTGGCAAACAATATTGAGTTGGTTGCCTCATCGACCAAAATTACGCTTTTTGCAGGGGTTTCATAAACATTTGAGGTTTGGGCACGTGCTGAAAGCGACGCAAGTATCAAGCAAACAAATACAGCAGCTGTTGCTTGCGCGAAGCACCTACACTTTAACTCTAATATCTTGAGATTATTCATCGTGCCGCCAAACTAAAGCAGGAACTTGCAAAGTTAAACCGGTCAGGTCAACTTTTCCGTCTCAAATCAGCGCAGTGCAAAAGCGTCTTTATAACCGGCAGCCCAAAGCTTTTTCAAAGTTGCATCTGCTTTGATCACTGGCAGACTTATAACCACACGGATGCCGGTTTCGCTTTCCGCGAATGAAACGTCGCCTAATGAAGCAAAACCAGCTGCATAAGCTTTCAAATCTGATCTGAGTGGTAGAATGCCAACCAAAATTTCAACCGGGGCAGCGCCATTGGAAACTTTAGCATTTTTCAACTTCCAAAGATTGATCTGGCCTGATGTCACCTTGCTCGGTTTTAAAATTGCGCCAAACCGGTCAGCTTTAATACCAGAATCAGGCTGGTAGCGCAGCGGCACATCGGCAAGTGGCCGTGAATCGGGCACTGGTAAAGCCTCCAGCGCTACCGGCAAAGGCGTGACAGGCGTGAAAGCTTGAACTGCCTGTGCTTGCTCAATTTGCGCAACCATCACCGGCTGCTCAGGCGCAGGGCCACCCGTGAAGGCTGCATACATCTGCAAATCTTCTTGCAGATTTCCGGTTTCATTTTGGCGAAACGAGGCCAGCAAAAAGTTGTCATCCTTGCCGTCCACCGGCGCAACGCCAACATAATCGACGCGCACACGCCCAACTCCTGCATGCTGGGTATCAAGAACTTGGGCCACACGTTTAGACAAATCGATGACACGGCCTTCGGCATAAGGGCCACGGTCATTGATACGCACTATCACTGAAGTTCCATTGGCAAGATTGGTGACCCGGGCATAGCTCGGCAGCGGCAAGGTCGGGTGCGCCGCTGTCAGATTGTTCATGTCATAAATTTCGCCGTTGGCAGTAAGGCGGCCATGGAACGCATTTCCATACCAAGAGGCCTTGCCTTCACGGCTATAACCCGGCTGATCAGCTGGCTTATACCACTTACCACGAACCATATAAGGTCTGCCAATTGACAACCTGCCGCCGCCGCGCCGCAGACTTTTGGCAGGCGCAGACAAAGCATAGGCTTGACCGGTCGTCATCGCCCCTATGGGTTTGGGTATCGGCACCAATGCAACAGCTTTGGTGGTGGTATCGTAATCGCTGACAACGACACGCGGACTGGCTTTGACGCCATATTCAGCTTCTGCAAAATATTCCTTGCTACGTGGTTTTTTATTGCTGGTCTTGATTTCAGGGTATGAACTGCCGCATCCGGACAATGCCAACGCAAGCGCGGCAATTAAGCTGCCCCTTGCCGATTTTGCTGCAATGCCCATGAAGCCCCCAAAAGCCCAGCAAATGGCGGTTTGCGCCAAATCATTCAAAGTTTAACTAACACACATTGAATGCGGCACACAAAAGGCTTTTTGGTGAACAAACCAACTTCTGATAACAGTTAATGTCCGTTTCGGTAATCATGGTTAATGCTTGGCTAATTTATCAGCCCATTATTTTAGCGGTTCCGGAATAACCATCATCCCGCACCCATTTCAGCGTCGTTGCGTTTTGTTTCGCCAATGTGAAGCAGAATTTCTGTCCCTTATACCACGTCGGAAATTGCTGGCATAGCTGATTACCTGCCACCCACCACTTACCGGTCTCTTTGGGCGCAAAGAATTTGGCAAGTCCCAAAGCCGTGCCGTCGCCCGTCACTGCACCGCTGGACGCATAGCGCAATGGAAATCCACCCCAGAAGGTTTTCAGCATCACTTGTTTGCCGCCAATCGTGGACTGGATTTCTGCGCCTGAAAGCTGCGATGCAAAAGCTTGTGGTGTTAATAGGCTGAAAGTTAGCGCCAATGCGAAACCCGTTTTTGTGATGAAAGATGCTGCCATTTGAAACTCCTTAAAACTGCGGCAAATCGAACCGACTATACTTACTTAACCCAACCTACGCCGCAAAATTGCAAACGGATTGCTGGGTTTCACTATTAATGATCACTTTTAGTTCAACTTTTGAAACAGCAATTTTGTAATCGAAAATCACTTGCCATTTTGCGCCACTTAAAACATAGGAAGTCCCAACGGAGGGGTGGCCGAGCGGTTTAAGGCACCGGTCTTGAAAACCGGCGTGCGTGAGAGCGTACCGTGGGTTCGAATCCCACCCCCTCCGCCACTGTTCTCAAATCTGAAACGTCGAACCCACAAACATACATCTGCATGGCTTTGCCATGCTGGGTTTCGAATCCTACCCCCTCCGCCATGTATTTGTTTAAACATCTGATTTTGTTACTTATTTTCTTTCTGTGATGTCTTGGTCCCACATTTAGCCCCACATTTGGGTTTGATAGCTGCCGCTTTTTGGCATGGTGAATAAAAGTCTGTCGCAACCATATTGTGATGAACAACAATTCATAGTATTGCATTGCACAACTTAGGCCCACCGACGCGCATGACGTGCTTAGAGGAGGCGGCAAATGCCGTCCGCATGTCATGAAGACAAATGTTGAGTTAAGCGCGCAATCAGAGCTTTTTCGCAGTAATTCTCCCCAACATGCGGGCGAGTGCATTTCCGGCAATCAATCCGATAGCCAAACCGACGCGTTAGGTTATCCGACCCCTGTTTTAGCGAATGATGTTTGCGCACCAGTTGGGCATAGTGCTGTAACACTTCCGGTCATAGCCCCTAGCAGACATATGGCGGGATCATCGCCTGGCACAGACTTGGCCAATCCAATACCTTCAGCAATTGCCGAAACCGATGCCGCAGACCGCGCAAAAACGATCGGTGAACGACACCAGCCCTCAAAGCAGCCTGTTGAGCTCACTCTACGAAAAAGGTTGACAAAAAACCAATCGCTGCGGGCGGAAGCCATCAAAAATGCGACTTCACCAATAAAATCCCAGTCCCACCCGGAACACGAGGTCATGTTCTTTTGCGTTGATCGCGTCGCCCGGCGTTATGACGTCTCGAAGGCTAGTATTTGGCGCTGGGTAACGGAGGGAAAGTTTCCGGATCCCGTGAAGCTGACGAACGGAACCACGAGATGGTCGCGCCTTACTCTTGAGGCTTACGATCAAAATCAAGGTTTCAGCAAATGACCTTGCCGCCCAAAAACCCAGACAGCCACGGGCGCATTGGAGACCCGGCAAACGAACGCAAGCGTCGGCCCTTCAAGCGGCTTCACAATACGAATAGGGCCAGAAAGGACGACATTTACAGCATTTTAGAGATTGCACGTCTTTATCGGGTTGAAGAGCAAACTGTTTTTAACTGGCTCAAAAATGGTTTGCAGCGCGTTCCGGGTGCTACAAAAATCCTAGTTTCAGGCTCTACACTCAACGAGTTTCATAAAGACAAAAAAGCCCGCTCGAAGCAACCGCTTGGGCCAACAGAGTTTTACTGCTTTTCTTGTAAAGGACCACGCGAGCCAACACCGGGGTCTGTCACTGGTGCATCTAAAATTGTTCGCGCTCTTCGATTTGAAGCCAAATGTTCATGGTGTGGCAAATCAGTTTATCGCGCTTGGTCTCAGTTCGCAGCAAATGCCCTGAACGCAAATGCCGAGCTAATATGTCCACTATTTCCTCAACTTTCAGAACCGGCGACAATTCCAGCAATAACCGAGCATACCCCTTGCAAGACGCCTCGCGTGCCGCTGCAAACTTCAAATCACAAAGCCCCTCACGTGCCATCTGACGCACCAATCACAGACGTAAAACTACAACCGCTTGCGATGAATTGCGATTCGGTGATTCCCGGTAAAACAACCCAATTCAAAAAATCCACACGAACAGCAGAGGTGCCTGATCACACTAATGATCATGGTCAATTGCCTCTGTTGTTTGGGTTTTAGCCACAAAATAAGAGATGAAAATGCCCATACAGCCAAATGATCAATTTAGACACGAGTGGAGACGCTCACTGCAAAACGCTACAGGAAATTCCTCAAGCACTATTGCTGCAAAGCTTGCATCATTGACTAGGTTTGAGATGTTTACAAAGAGCCGTACGTTTTTGTTACTAAGAGCAGATGACGTTGTTGCCTTCAAAGAGCATCTTTTAAGCGCGCCCAGTGCCCATACAGGTCAACTCCTATCAGTTTCGACTTTTGTCCATATCCTTGAACACTGCAGGGGCTTCTTTGAGTGGTTAGCAGGAACGAAACAAGGGCGCAAAATTGACGCCGATACGGTTTCTTGGTTTCGAGCCAGTAGAGCTGATCAGGAACGCGCCCGTGGACTACTCCCAAAACCGGTTCCCAGTTTAGCCGAAGCCCATGCAGCCTTTGCAGCCATGCCGGGCGATACATTCATTGAAAGACGCAACCGAGCAGTATTTGCATGTCTTATGCTGACAGCAATACGCGCAGATGCCCTTGCGTCACTTACAATAGGATCAGTAGAGGTCGCAGAAAAACGTGTCTTGCAATCATCTAGGTCATGTTGACAAACTCTTTATCCATAGCCGCGCTGCGATGATGTGAATGAAGCCAAGGTAGCTTGCTGCGGTTTTGTCATAGCGTGTTGCAAAGCGGCGGGAGCATTTTAGCTTGTTGAAGCAGCGCTCGATACGG
>JANMFT010000197.1:0-7640 GCA_031374255.1 Limoniibacter sp.
TGGTATTGTCAGTGGATTCGATCAGCACGCGGGTCACGGCTTCAGTGCCGCCGGTCAAAATGCGCACTTTATAATCAACCAACTCCAAATCACTCAGCTCGGCCTGATAGCGCCCGAGGTCTTTGCGGAGCGCCTGATCGAGCGCATTGACCGGCCCGCTGCCTTCGGCAACCGACATGCGTTGCTGCCCGTCGACGATCAGTTTTACAGTGGCTTCAGACACGGTTTTAAGTTCGCGATTGGCATCGTAACGCCGCTCAATAAGACAGCGGAAGCTTTCCACCTTGAAAAAATCCGGCACCGAATTGCCCAATGTGCGGCGTGCCAATAACTCGAAACTGGCTTCTGCGCCTTCATAGGCATAGCCGGCGGCCTCGCGTTCTTTCACCAAGGCAATCAGCGTGTCGAGTTTTGGGTCAGCCTTATCAACATGGATACCACGCGCCGATAACTCGCTGATAAAATTTGATTTTCCACCCTGATCAGAAACCATCACACGGCGTTTGTTGCCGACTAAATGCGGCTCAACATGCTCATAGGTCGCAGGTTCTTTGGCAATGGCGGATGCATGAATGCCAGCCTTGGTCGCAAAGGCTGAAGCGCCAACATAGGGCGCCTGCGGGTTGGGTAAGCGGTTTAGCAACTCGTCAAAATTGCTGGAGACTTTGGCAAGGCGGGCCAGATTGGCGGGTGTCACGCCAATTTCAAACCGGTCGGCATAATGCGGCTTCAGGCCAAGCGTGCCAATCAAAGTCGTCAAATTGGCATTGCCGCAGCGCTCGCCAATACCGTTCAGAGTGCCTTGAATTTGGCGCGCGCCAGCCTCCATTGCAGCGAGCGAATTGGCCACCGCTTGGCCTGTGTCATCATGGGCGTGAATGCCAAGGTTCGCGCCGGGAATACCGGATGCAATGACGGCTTCAACGGCCGCACGGATTTCGGCGGGCTGCGTGCCGCCATTAGTATCGCACAAAACCACCCAACGCGCGCCGCTGTCAAAGGCCGCGCGGGCGACGCTCAAGGCATATTCCGGGTTGGCCTTCCAACCGTCAAAAAAGTGCTCGCAATCCACCAGCGCCTCAAAACCTTTGGCGGTGACTACCTCAACTGAGGTGGAAAGATTCTCCAGATTTTCATCCAGCGTGCAACCCAGCGCAACATGAACATGGTAATCCCAGGCTTTGGCAACAAGGCAGATCGCGTCGGCTTGCGCAGCCAATAGCCCAACTAAGCCGGGGTCGTTTGAAGCGGATACGCCGGCGCGTTTTGTCATGCCAAAGGCGGTGAACTTCGCTGACTTCGTGCGCTTCTCGCGGAAGAACGAAGTGTCAACCGGATTGGCGCCGGGGTAGCCGCCTTCCACATAATCAAGGCCCAGCCGGTCAAGGATTCCAGCAATTTCCACTTTTTCGGCGAGCGAAAAATCAACGCCCGGCGTCTGCTGCCCGTCGCGCAAAGTTGTGTCAAAAAGTGTAATACGTTCGCGGGCGGCCATGACTTTAAACCGGTTTAAGTTGCGCACCCATTACACGGCAAAGATGCCCGCTGCCAAGTGTCAAGGTTTTGAGAGCGGCCAAACTTCTGTGTCATGATCTGGGTGTTGATGGCTTATCACATTGCCATTCCATGCTGCCAACTTTGCAAGCTGTTCAACTGTGGGTTTGGGTGTTTGTGCCAAATTGGCAAAGCAGGCCCGCTGATCATGCAAATTCACTTGCAATTGCGGGATGGCGATATCAGGGTTGTCGAGAGTGCCGATGGCAATTTCGATGCCATAGGTTTCGTGTTCATAAGTCAACGGTGTGCCGCATTCGCCGCAAAAGCCGCGATAATTGGTGTTGGAAGAATGGAATATTTTGCGTGTGCCGCGCGTCCACGTTACCCCAATACCCGTCACCAGCGCGCCAAAGAAATTGCCGAACGCTTTTTGGCACATCCGGCAATGGCAAATGCTTGGCCGCCCAAGGCTTTCGCAGGAATAGCGCACCGCGCCGCATTGGCATCCGCCAGTGATGGGTTCACTGCTCATGACTTTTTCTCCGGCGGCCAAAAATCAGTGTCATGGTCAGGGTGTTGATAGCTCACAAGCGTTGTCAAAAACGGCGCGCCGTCCAAGTCATCCATCGTATTGTGCTTGGGTAATTTGGCCAGACCATCAGCCCATTTCAATTTGCCTTCAACGCCATAGGCGACAGTTGGCGCAATTAAATCGGGTTCATCAAATGTCACAACGCTCAATGCCAAGCCATCCGGGGCATCATAGGCGAGCGGTGTGCCACAGGCGGTGCAAAACCCGCGCTTTGCAGCGTTAGAGGATTGGAACCAGCTTGGGGCGCCGCGTGTCCAGCGAAAATCTGCATCGCGCACTGAAACGAGTGCCAGCGCATGAGCACCGGAAGCTTTCTGGCACATGCGGCAATGACAAATTGAGGCCTCGCCAATCGCGCCTGAAACGCGAAATCGCACAGCCCCGCATTGGCACCCGCCGAAGTATTGTTTGTTGCTCATTGTTGCATTCTGCCACCTAGCCCCGCCGCATTCAAATCAATCCCGCTTCATGCAGACATCAATCTAAATCGGGTGGCAAATTAATTGGACCCCGTGCATAGCCATGTTTTTGGAGTTCCCGCTTTGTCTGATTCCCCAATTATTAAAAACGAAGATACCCGCGAAGGCTTTATCTTTGCAGGTGGCGCTTATTTGCTTTGGGGTTTCTTGCCGTTTTATATGAAGGCCGTCGCGCATATTCCTGCTTATGAGGTGGTTGCGCACCGCATATTGTGGTCTGTGCCAATCTCAGGTCTGATCATTGCTTGGCTTGGCCTTGGCGGTGACATGGCGCGCGTTTTACGCAACCCTAAAATGCTGGCACAATCGGCGATGTGCGCCGCTTTAATCACCATTAATTGGGGTATTTATGTTTGGGCCATCGGTCATGGCCGTGCGTTGGAAACCGCGCTTGGTTATTACATAAACCCGCTGTTTTCCATTTTCATGGCCTATGTGCTGCTCAAAGAAAAACTTGTGCCCCTGCAATGGGCTGCCATTGTTTTGGCTGCTGCCGCTGTCGTTTTGATCACATGGGGGTCAGGGGGTTTGCCGCTTGTGGCGCTGGGGTTAACCGTGACTTGGGGTTTTTATGCTTTTTTGAAAAAAACGCTTCCAGTTGGTGGCACGCAGGGGTTTTTCCTTGAGGTGCTGATTCTTTGCATACCGGCATTGGGCTTTGTGATTTGGCTGGAGGCCAAAGGAACCGGACATTTTTTAGCGACCGGAGGCTTTAATATGGGCATGCTCGCAGCTTCTGGTCTCGTGACCGCTATCCCGCTTATTCTTTATGCCAATGGTGCAAAGCTGCTCAAACTTTCAACTATTGGGATTATGCAATATTCCGCACCTACGCTGATCTTTTTGACAGCGATTTTTATTTTCAACGAGCCGTTTGATAAAATCCGCGGCCTTGCTTTTGCTATGATCGCGCTTGCACTGGTGCTGTATTCGGTGGCTTTATTTCGCGGGCGGAAGGGGTAGATCTGCCACTGCTTCCTTCTCGCCGTGAAGAACGGGGAGAGGAAAAGAAAGGAATCTGAAATCGTTCGTCTCACAACCGGTCAATAATCCTTGCGTCGCCATCCGCACTCTTTGTATCGGCCAAGCCCAATAATTGCGGCACAATATCCTCGGCGCGCTCAACAGTCAGCATGCGGATGTTATGGGCTGAATGCAAAAAGCCTTGACCCTTAATATGCTCCAGCATAACGCGCATCGGGTCCCAAAACCCGAGCACATTGGCAAACACCAAGGGTTTTGAATGGTGGCCAAGCTGGCCCCACGTCATCATTTCGATGATTTCTTCAACTGTTCCAATGCCGCCGGGGAGGGCAACAAAGGCGTCGGACTGCTCAAACATCAAATGCTTACGCTGGTGCATGGTTTCGGTGACGACGATTTCAGCTTTGGCCGAGCGATGCGCGTCTGGCGCTTCCTTGTTCATCAAAAACTTTGGGATGATACCGAGAATTTTGCCGCCGCCCGAAGCTGCGCCATCTGCCACAGCGCCCATAATGCCTTTAGTGCCGCCGCCATAGACAAGGCGGATATTATTGGCCGCCAAAGCCGTGCCCAAAATGCGCCCCGCTGCAACATAAGCCGCATCAGTTCCCGTTGAAGAACCGCAATAAACGCATACAGATCGCATCTCAGACATGGCAGTTCTCCACAATTTGACATCACAAAGCAATCAAACACCTTGATCGGGTCGCAATCTTGCTTCACTTAAATGCTTGTCGCATTTTGCGCACCGTTAGGTAAAGTCATGGCCAACCCGTTTCGCGCTTTTTCTGTTTTAGGTTTGGGTGCCGTCGTCGCGGGTGGCGTTGCTTGGTCATCCGGCGAATTACAGCGTTTTGGGCTGGCATCACCTTTGGTTCAGTCGGTTGCTTTGGTTGACGCTGCTCCGATGGCCGCAAAAACCGAATTGTCAAATTTGACGACAGCAGCTGACAGCCCCGCCAACCCCGCTATTGACCAACCAGTGCTTGCGCCCACCCGCATTCCGGCTTTTGATATTGTGCGCGTGCAACCCGATGGTTCAATGGTCATTGCGGGCAGGGCAGCGCCCGGCGCAGCCATCGACATCATTGCCGGCAGCCGCGTGGTTGGCCAGACCAGTACGGATGAAAGCGGATCGTTTGCTTTTGTTTTGGACAGCCCGCTCGCTCCCGGCGATTACGAAATTGGCCTTATTGCTAAAATTGGCGGTGAGACTTTGGCTTCTGAAGAAAAGGCTGTGGTTCAAATTCCGTCGCAGCCTGGCGGCGATGTGCTGGCAATTGTAACAGCACCCGGTGCCGCCTCTGAAGTCATAGCTGCTGGAGCTGTCAACGCTCCTACAGATCAAGTTGCTGTCATTGTTGAGCCCGCGCCGGAACCGACTGCTGTAGAAAATAATACCTTGGGCCTCAAAATGGATGCCAAAAAAACCGCGGAGGCGCTGCGCATTGAAGCCGTTGAGATTGATGGCGCAAAAACATTCATCGCGGGCACAGCCACTGCCGGTTCAACTGTCAGGGTTTATTTGGGTGACCAATTATTAGGTGATGCCAAGGTCAGTGAGGCAGGCCGGTTTCTGATTGAAACCGCAAAACCGGTTCCAGTGGGCAGCCAGATTTTGCGCGCAGACAGTGTTGATGCCAACGGACAGGTGATGGCACGCGCGTCAGTTCCGTTTGAGCGTGCAGATACAGAACAATTGGCCATGGTGGCAACCGAACAAAAGCCGGTTGTTTCGGACGTGGCCAGTCAGACTGTAGAACTGCAAACACCGCCAGCCGACATGAAGCCCGCTGAAATAAATCCGGCTGTTGAAACGGCTGCTGTTTCGCCGCCACTGACACGAGTTGATACCTCGGTCATCATACGTAAAGGTGATACGCTTTGGCAGATTGCACGCCGCGTTTACGGCAAGGGCGTGACATTCTCAACAATTTACAACGCCAACGCTGAGCAGATCAGCAATCCCAACCGTATTTGGCCCGGCCAAGTGTTTGCCGTCCCCCGCAACACAGAGGCCGGTGAGGCAGCTGATTTTAAGGGCATTGAAGGGCAGAAAAAAGTGGATGTAATTGTAGAGTAACGTAAGTCGTAATGCGTTGTGCGAACCACACTTTCCCCTTGTCCAGCCCCGCCCAAGCATATATCGTCAATTTACGATGAATATCACTCTGCAAACCGAGCCCAATCTGTTAAGCCGCCAGCTTGCTGCCTTAGGTCATCCGGCGCGTATCGATATTATGCGGCATCTGGCCTGCGAGGATGGCCGCTGCTGCAAAGACGTGGTGGGCGTCTTGGATTTGGCGCAATCCACAGTATCACAACACCTTAAAGTGCTGGTCGAGGCAGGCCTCGTTGAATTATTTATCGAGGGCAAACGCTCGCGCTATTGCATCAATCGCTCTGCACTGACGGCGCTCAAGCTCGACATCGATTCGCTGTTTTCCAAATGCGCAGGTCAACCCTGCGGCAATTCATAAATGTTGGGCTTAAGCGCCCGCCGGAGTAGTTCTTTTGTCTGAACCGACTGTATCTGCCGAACGCGGCAAAACGCTTTCGACTATCCGCAATCTATGGCCCTATATGTGGCCATCAGATCGGCCGGATTTGAAATGGCGCGTGGTATGGGCGACGTTCTGGCTTGTGGTGGCCAAGCTCGTTCTTATTGGGGTGCCGTATTTTTTCAAATGGGCTACCGATGCGTTGAACAACCAAGTCACAGCGCCAAACTGGCTGCCTGCGGTTTTGGCAACGCCCGTTATGCTGGTGGTTGCTTATAATATTGCGCGCATTGTGCAGGGCGGTTTGAACCAACTTCGCGATGCGCTATTCGCCTCTGTTGGTCAGTATGCCGTCCGCCAGCTGGCCAGCCGCACCTTCGTTCATGTGCACCAATTGTCGCTGCGCTTTCACTTGGAGCGCCGCACCGGGGGCCTGTCTCGTGTGATTGAACGCGGCGTCAAAGGCATTGAATCCATTGTGAGATTTACGATTCTCAACACCGCGCCAACACTGCTCGAATTTGCTTTGGTGCTGATTATTTTTGCCGTAGCTTATGGCTGGATGTATGCCACCATTTTGCTTGTGATGATCGCGGCCTATGTTTGGTTTACAGTTGTTGCCTCTGATTGGCGCATCGCTATCCGCCGCGATATGAACAAATCAGACACCGACGCCAATTCCAAAGCCATAGACTCACTCCTCAACTTTGAAACAGTCAAATACTTCAACAATGAAGAGATGGAAGCCAAGCGCTATGATGCGTCGATGGAGCGCTATGAGGCCTCCGCAACAAAAGTATGGACATCGCTCGGCTGGCTCAACTTCGGGCAGGGGCTCATCTTCGGCATCGGCATGCTCGCTGTCATGGCGCTGTCGGCGTGGGAGGTTTCCAAAGGAACGCAGACACTCGGCGATTTCGTGTTCCTCAATGTCATGCTGATGCAGCTGCAATTTCCGCTGAATTTCATCGGCATGATCTACCGCGAAATCCGCCAGGCCCTGACGGACATTGAAGATATGTTCAACCTGCTCGATGTCTCAAAAGAAGTTGCCGATGCCCCGAATGCCAAGCCACTGTCTGTCGCCAATGGCGCAATCAAATTTGAAGACGTGCATTTTGCTTATCAGCCTGAACGGCAGATTTTGAAGGGCGTTTCGTTTGAAGTGCCTGCCGGCAAAACCGTCGCAATCGTCGGCCCTTCAGGTGCCGGCAAATCCACGCTGTCACGATTGCTGTTCCGGTTCTATGATATTCAATCCGGTGCAATCACCATTGACGGGCAGGATATCCGCGGCGTTACCCAGAAATCGTTGCGCGCATCGATAGGCATGGTGCCGCAAGACACTGTGCTGTTTAATGATACCATTCTCTATAACATCCGCTATGGCCGCGTTGATGCATCCGTTGAAGAGATTAACGATGCCGCCCGCAAAGCCTCTATCCACGATTTTGTGGTCGGTCTGCCGGATGGCTATAAGAGCATGGTCGGCGAGCGCGGGCTGAAACTTTCGGGCGGCGAAAAACAGCGCGTTGCAATAGCCCGAACTATTCTTAAAAATCCTCCAATATTGATTTTGGACGAGGC
>JANMFT010000211.1:0-15720 GCA_031374255.1 Limoniibacter sp.
AACAATTTCGACCGTTTGCGCTATGATTATTACCGCGACAACACAGTGGTTCTGGAAGCCTTTAAGGCAGACGCGTTTGATTTTCGCACCGAGAACTCTGCCCGATCTTGGGCAACCGGCTATGAGAGCTTTTCGGCGCGCGACAAAGGTTATGTTAAACTCGAAGCGCTGCCCGATGAAGCGCGCGGCGGCATGCAAGCCTATGTGGTCAATTTGCGCCGCGATAAATTCAAAGATCAGCGTGTACGCCGCGCATTGAATTTAGCTTATGATTTTGAGGGCGCAAACAAAGCCACTTATTACAATTTGTATTTCCGCAATAAATCATATTTCGATGGCACTGAATTAGCCGCGACCGGCCTGCCCGAGGGCTTGGAGCTTGACCTTCTAAAAGAGGTCAAAGCCAAATTTCCAGGTGGCTTTGTCGAAAGTGTTTTCACAGAACCATACACCAACCCTACAGGCGGCAGCGACACTGCAGTACGCGCCAATTTGCGTGAGGCAACGAAGCTGTTCAAAGAAGCCGGTTATGAAGTTCGGGACGGCAAATTGGTGGATGCTAAAACCGGCGAGCCCTTCACGATTGAGTTCCTGTATTATCAGGCGGACGCTGACCGGCAGGTTCAGTTTTTCCGCAATAATCTCGAAAAAATTGGGGTTACCTTCAACATCCGCGTGGTTGATACGTCAGCCTATATTGAGCGGCTGCGCGATTTTGACTATGACATGATTATTGGCGTTTGGGGCCAGTCGCTTTCGCCCGGTAATGAGCAGCGTGAATATTGGGGCAGTGGGTCTGTCGATAAGGTCGGTTCACGGAACTATGCCGGAATTGCTGAACCGGCCATTGACGCTCTGATTGATAAAATCATCTTTGCAAAAGAACGCTTGCAACTGGTGGCCGCAGTCAAAGCACTCGACCGCGTGTTGCTGTCAAAAGATTTCATGGTTCCGCAAATCAGCTATCCGTTCACACGCATTGCTTATTGGACCCGGTTTGGCCACCCTGAGCCATTGCCCAAGTATGCCGTCGGCTTTCCGAATGTCTGGTGGTTTGATGAGGCCAAAGCCGCATTGATCGTGAAATAAGCAGAATGCTTGCACATGAAGCCGGAATCGATTCGAAAGGGATACAACCCGAATCACAGTGGAAATTCTTCATTTCATGCATAAACCGTTGAAACTGGCCAATTAATGGGCGCGTATATTCTCCGCCGTATGCTTTTAATGATCCCGACCTTGATCGGGATTATGGCTGTTTCATTTGCAATCATCCAATTTGCGCCGGGCGGGCCGGTTGAAAAAATGATTGCTGATTTAACTGGCCAAGGCGGCGATGCCATGGACCGCATTTCCGGCGGCAGCAGTGATATTGGTCAAGGAACAGGCGATACCGTTGATGGCGGTTCCGGCGTCTCATCTAAATATCGGGGTGCGCAAGGACTTGATCCTGAATTCATCGCGCAACTTGAAAAACAGTATGGCTTCGACAAGCCGCCTTTGGAACGCTTCGGACTGATGATGTGGAATTACATCCGGTTTGATTTTGGCGAGTCTTATTTCCGCGATGTATCGGTGGTAGATTTAATCCTCGAAAAAATGCCGGTCTCAATTTCGCTCGGACTGTGGCTGACGCTGATTTCCTATATGATTTCCATCCCGCTCGGTATCCGCAAAGCCATTCATGACGGCAGCCGGTTTGATGTGTGGACATCCGGAGTGATTATTGTTGGCTATGCCATTCCGGGGTTTTTGTTTGCGATTTTGCTGATCGTGCTGTTTGCCGGCGGCTCGTTCTTCAACTGGTTTCCCCTACGCGGCCTAACCTCCGAAGGCTGGGAAACATTCTCGATGTTCCATAAAATCACCAACTATTTTTGGCATTTGGCGCTACCCCTAACAGCAATGGTTTTATCAGCGTTTGCAACCACTACGCTTCTCACCAAAAACTCGTTTCTTGATGAAATCCGCAAACAATATGTCACCACCGCACGTGCCAAGGGCCTCAGCGAAAATCAGGTGCTTTACGGACACGTGTTCCGGAATGCGATGTTGATTATCATTGCCGGTTTTCCGGGTGCATTTATCTCGGCGTTCTTTACCGGCTCGCTGCTCATTGAGACCATTTTCTCACTGGATGGTTTGGGCTTGCTCGGCTTTGAATCGATCATCAACCGCGATTATCCTGTAGTTTTTGCCACACTATTCATATTTTCATTGATGGGTCTTGCCGTCGGTTTGCTGTCGGATTTGACATATACATGGATTGACCCGCGCATTGATTTTGACCGGAGGGATGTCGGATGAGCGCCGTCACCACTTCCCAACTCGCGCCAACAAAACGCCCTTTTTTGTCGCCGATTTCGCAGCGGCGTTGGGCCAATTTCAAGGCCAACCGGCGAGGTGTGTGGTCACTGTGGATTTTCGGATTTTTGTTCTTTTTCACATTGGGCGCAGAATTTATCGCCAACGATAAGCCGCTGATTATATCTTATAAAGGCGAGATATTATCGCCTGTTCTGGTGGCTTACCCAGAAGAAAAATTCGGCGGGTTTCTGGCCGTAACCGACTACCGCGACCCTGTCATCCAAGACGAGATATTGGCGAATGGCTGGATGATCTGGCCGATGATCCGCTATTCATACCGCACAGTGAATTCAGAAATTCCGTCTTCCGCCCCGACCAAGCCGTCTTGGATGTATTCAACTGAGACACGTTGTGCGGGCTATGTCGAAGGCGCAAAAGACCGCAATTGCACCATCGGCAATTGGAACTGGCTTGGCACCGATGATCAAGCGCGCGACGTGATGGCGCGGGTGATTTACGGATTTCGCATTTCAGTTTTGTTCGGCCTGATTCTTACTGCCGCGTCAGCGGTGATTGGCGTTGCCGCAGGTGCGGTTCAGGGCTATTTTGGTGGCTGGACAGATTTGTTGATGCAGCGTTTTATCGAGATCTGGTCGTCCGTGCCAGTTCTCTATCTGCTGCTGATTATCGCTGCTATTTTGCCGCCCGGCTTTTGGATTTTGCTTGGCATTATGCTGCTGTTTTCGTGGGTCGGGTTCGTTGGCATTGTGCGCGCTGAATTCCTGCGTGCCCGCAACTTTGAATATGTCAACGCGGCCCGCGCGCTCGGCGTTTCCAACCGCGTTATCATGTTCCGGCATTTGCTGCCGAACGCAATGGTGGCGACGCTGACGTTTTTGCCGTTCATTTTGAACGGTTCGATTTCAACGCTGACCTCACTTGATTTTCTTGGCTTCGGCCTGCCCCCTGGCTCGCCATCTTTGGGTGAACTTTTGGCGCAAGGCAAAAACAATCTGCAGGCACCGTGGCTTGGCCTTTCCGGTTTTATCGTAATCTCGCTGATGCTGTCACTGCTGATCTTTATCGGTGAGGCGACGCGCGATGCATTTGATCCGAGAAAGACATTTGCATGATGTTAAGAGGGGTTTATATTGGCAGCTTGAAACAGAGGCATTTGCCATGAACAAGATTGTTCTTGAACATTATCCGGTTGAAAAATTGCCGGAAGACTTGCGTGCACGTTTCTTCGGGCAAGCGACAGTGAGATTGACAGTCGAAAATGAACGGCCAGCTCCTCTCACGAGAGAAGATATTTTGGCATTCTTAGATAAGCCAATAGGCGAACCTGTGAACACTGTTGAGGGCATACGTGCACTTCGCGACGAGTGGGATTGAGCGATTGCTTCAAAACTCAGTAATTTACTTGGACGCAAATGTTTTTATTCACGCTTTTGAACTTTCACTGGCCGCAGATGTTGCCCGCTCGAAGACACTCCTAAAATTCTTTGCATTGGCTGAATCACTCGCCGTGCCACGACTGAGAACGAGTGAGTTTGCATTTGGTGAACTATGGGTCGGGGCCTATAAAAGTGACAACGAAAAACTGATTTCTTTCTATAATCGTTTGTCAGTGAGCGGGAATATGATGGAAGTTGCGGCTGTCGATATCAGTGTGATTCGTAACGCCGCCATTCTTCGTTCGCGTTACCCCGTCCTCAAAATGCCCGATGCCATTCATATTGCTACCGCATTTGGCTTTGGTTGCACCCATTTTCTTACAGATGACCGGCGATTAAGTGGTGTTTTCCACACTGCATGGAACATTAAGGGTTTGGAGGTTTCAAATGCTACAATTGAAATTATACGCCCCGACCCTGAAACTCTTCAGCGACTAACAAATGAGTTCGCGGAAAATGACTAACCCTCTCATTTCGATCCGCGATTTGTCGGTTGCCTTTAGCCAAGGCGGCAAAGTGACGACGGCTGTCAATCGCATCTCCTTTGATATCCATAAAGGCGAGACAGTTGCGCTAGTGGGGGAAAGCGGTTCCGGTAAATCGGTGACAGCTTTGTCGGTTTTAAAGCTGCTGCAATATCCGGCGGCAAGCCATCCGTCAGGGCAAATTTTGTTCAAAGGCCAAAACCTTTTAAGTGCATCAGAACCGGAATTGCGTAAAGTGCGCGGCAATGATGTGACGATGATTTTTCAAGAGCCGATGACATCGCTCAACCCGCTGCATCCGATTGGGCAGCAGATTTGCGAAATCTTGAACCTGCATCAGGGCATGGGGGAAGCGGCGGGCCGCAAACAGGCGATTGCGCTTCTCACCCAAGTTGGCATCCGTGATCCTGAAAGCCGCATTGACGCCTATCCGCACCAAATGTCGGGTGGGCAGCGTCAGCGCGTGATGATTGCGATGGCTCTTGCCAATCGACCGGAATTGCTGATTGCCGATGAGCCGACCACTGCACTGGATGTCACCGTGCAGGCGCAAATTTTGGAATTGCTGGCTGAGCTTAAAGCCAAACATGGCATGTCGATTTTGTTTATCACCCATGATCTGGGGATTGTGCGCCGCTTTGCTGACCGCGTTTGCGTTATGACCAAAGGCGAGATTGTCGAGCAAGGCAAAACCGCTGATGTGTTTGCCAATCCGCAGCATAGTTACACCAAACATCTGCTCGACGCTGAACCCAAAGGCCGCGCAGGCCCGATTGCGAGCGATGCAAAAACGATTATGCAGACCGATGATTTGAAAGTCTGGTTCCCGATTAAACAAGGCTTTTTCAAAAAAACTATAGGGCATATTAAAGCCGTTGATGGCGTTTCGGTCAGTGTACGCGAAGGCGAAACGCTTGGCATTGTGGGCGAAAGCGGATCAGGTAAAACCACGCTCGGCCAAGCCTTAAGCCGCCTTATCCGCTCGGAAGGTGCGATCAAATTTGATGGCCAAACGATTGACGGCTTGAGCTTTAAAGACATGCGTGCCCGCCGCGCCGCCATGCAAATTGTATTTCAAGACCCGTTCGGATCACTCTCACCGCGCATGTCGGTTTCCGATATCATTCAAGAAGGGCTGGCTGTTCACGAAAAGCAGTTGACGCCTGATCAGCGTGAAGCGCGTGTTGTCAGCGTGCTCAATGAAGTCGGTTTGAACCCTGAAACGCGGCATCGTTTCCCGCATGAATTTTCCGGCGGGCAGCGCCAGCGTATCGCGATTGCCCGTGCCATGATTTTAAAGCCCCGATTTGTGGTGCTTGATGAGCCAACGTCTGCGCTGGATATGAGCGTGCAGGCGCAAGTCGTGGAATTGCTGCGCGACCTGCAGCAGAAATATAAATTGGCTTATTTGTTCATCAGCCATGATCTGAAAGTCGTGCGCGCTTTGGCTCATAAGGTGGCTGTGATGCGCAACGGCGTGGTGGTTGAAACAGGCACAACTGAAGAGATTTTTGAAGCGCCAAAAACCGATTACACCAAAGCTTTAATGGCGGCGGCTTTTGATATTTCCACCATTCATTCGGACGCGGTGAGCCAGTAAATATGGCTGTGCTGGTATCCGTCAAAGGCGATAGAGCTGAAGATTGGCTGCCGCATTTTGAAGTAGCCTTGCCAGACGAGAATCATGTCTGGGACAGTGACGATAGCGACACAAGCGTTTTACCCGACGTGGATTACGCTATGGTGTGGGGCCCGCAGGCTTCACTGTTTAGCCGTATACCCAATGTGAAAGCCATTTTTTCGCTCGGTGCCGGCGTTGACCATATTCTGAATGCAGGCACAGTGCCATCACATCTGCCGGTGGTCCGCTACGTCGGCGATGATTTAACCGCCCGTATGGGTGAATATGTGGCGCAACAATGCCTGATGCATTTACGCCAGCATACCGCATTTGATGCGCAGCAACGCGCGGGTGTTTGGAAGCAATTGCCGCAGCCCGCTTCCAATGAGGTTCGCGTAGGTATTATGGGTCTCGGTGTGATGGGTGCTCATAGCGCCCAAGTTTTAAAAGCCATTGGGTTTCATGTTTCCGGTTGGAGCCGTTCGCCGAAACAAATCGACGGCTTAAAAACTTATGCCGGTGTGGAAAGTCTTGATGCGTTTTTGGCTGAGACAGATATTCTGGTTTGCCTGCTGCCGCACACGCCTGACACGTCTCATTTGATCAACACGGATGCCCTCAAGAAACTGTCTCGCAATAGCGTTCTTGGCGGGCCGGTGTTCGTCAATGCCGGGCGCGGCAAATGCCAAGTTGATGCGGACGTCTTGGCGGCACTAAAAGACGGTACGTTGAAAGCTGCATCATTGGACGTCTTTGAAACTGAACCCTTGCCTGCCGCTTCACCGTTTTGGGCGCTGCCAAATTGCTTTGTTACGCCGCATACCGCAGCATGGTCAAACCGCAGTGCCGTAGTGGCTTATGCTGCCAATCAGATTAAAAATCACCGCACTGGCCTGCCCCTCCAAAATGTGGTGGACCGCCAGCGCGGTTATTAAAGCATCGCGCTTTGCGTAGCGCGGTTATTAAGCTCAACCTTTGTGATGCACCTGTTGCAACCCATATACCGGCGTTGGCAAACCAGCCTGCCGGGCTTTGATTTGCAACGCCAAAAACTGAGAATAGTGCCGGGATTGGTGGAGATTGCCACCGTGGAACCACAAGGCCTCCTGCTGTGTTGGTTTCCACATATTGCGCTCTTCTCCTTCCCAAGGTCCGGGGTCCTTGGGTGTGTCAGAGCCGAGACCCCAGCATTTTCCCACTTTGTCAGCAACATCCTGGCTGATCAGATCTGCCGCCCAACCATTCATAGAGCCATAGCCCGTAGCGTAGACAACGACATCAGCTGGCAATTCCGTGCCGTCTTTCAAAACTACGCTTTTCTTGGTGATATGCGCCACATCCGATCCGGCTTTGAGCTTGATTTTGCCATCAATGATTAATTGGCTGGCGCCGACATCAATGTAATAACCTGACCCGCGACGGAGATATTTCATGAACAGGCCGGTGTCGTCGGCTCCCCAATCCAGCATGAAACCTGCCTTTTTGAGGCCCTTATAAAACTTGGCGTCTTCCTTTTTGATGGTATCATAGATTGGTTTTTGGAAGTCCGGTAAAATTGCATAGGGGATTGAGGCAAAAATCAAATCAGCTTTATTTGTGGTCACGCCCGCTGCAACCGCCTCCTCGGAATAAAGCCCGCCAAGGCCGTGTTTCATCAAAGGCTCAGACCGCACGATATGCGTCGAGGAACGCTGCACCATCGTGACGTCGACACCGGCTTCCCACAAAGCCGCGCAAATATCGTGCGATGAATTATTGGAGCCTATCACAACAACTTTTTTACCCTTATAGCCGTCCGGCCCCGGATGTTTTGACGAGTGATGCTGCTCACCTTCAAACACATTCTGACCTTCAAACTTCGGCACATTGGCTTTGCCCGACATACCGGTTGCGAGCACCAACTGCTTGGGCCGGAGCGTCACTTCGCTGCCATCTCCGCGCGTGACTTTGACTTCCCACTCGCCTTTTTTGGGATTATATTTGGCTGAATTGGCGGTCGTCGACGTCCAATAATTCAGCTCCATCACCTTGGTATACATTTCCAGCCAGTCGCCGAGTTTATCTTTCGGCGCAAAAACCGGCCAGTTATCCGGGAATGGGATATAAGGCAGGTGATCATACCAGACCGGATCATGGAGGCAGAGCGATTTATAGCGCTTGCGCCAGCTGTCACCGGGCCGTTCGTTTTTCTCGATAATGATTGTTGGTACGCCGAGCTGGCGAAGCCGGGCGCCGAGCGCAATGCCACCCTGACCGCCGCCAATAATGACTGTGTGAGGCTGAGTTTTATATCCAAGTTCTACCGCTTCATCGGCTTGCACCTCTGCCCAAGATTTGCGGTTTTTATCAGCCACATGCCCTACGCCTTTTGGCCGCGCGACACCCTTGGGTTCTTCATGGCCTTTCAGTTCAACCAAAGTCGTTAACAGGGTCCAGATTTTGCCGTTGCGGATGCGTATATGGCCGTGCCCGCGGCCGAGCTTGGTTTCAAAATCAATCCAAGCCTGCTGAAATGTGCCCTCATCGGTGGGCGCTTCATTGCGGGTAATTTTGAAATCACCGCCTTTAATGTGGTCCTGCTGAGCTTTTACCATCGCCGCAATTGCGGGTGCGCCTTCAAGTGTTTTGATGTTCCACGTGAAGCTGGCCAGATCGCGCCAATAACCATCCGGCTCAAAACATTTGGCAACGGCTTTTTCGTTATTGGCAGCAAGTCCTTTATTGAGTTTATCGAGAACTTTTGTGACCGTTTTGGTGGTGGTGGTATCCAGCATTCAATCCTCCCAAAAGGCAGTTGATGCTGCCCTATGGGAAACTTTGCATAGTTTCAGCAGTTTGCAATAACTTTATGGTCGCGGCGATGGCTTTGAGGCAAAGCCACGGCGGTCAAAAGCGATAGATTTGATCAAGGCATAGACATTCGAGCCGCGCGTAAGATGAAGTTCGTTGACTGATGCGCGGGTGATGCGGGCGCGGATTTTTTTATCATTGAGAGCCAACACCAGTTCTGCAAACGCGCTATCGGCATTGGCATTGATCGACATTATTTGAACGGGCACCACATTGCGAATGGACAGGCCGCGTGGCATTTCCGTAGCAATAGCCACATCGCGGGCACGGATGCGCAAGCGCACAACCTCACCGACCACAACCGGTAACACCGGCATACTGAGCAGGTATTCGCCGAGTTTCAAATGTGTCAATTGAAATTCAGTATCGTGGCCTGCCACGCATGCCTCCAGCACAACACCCGCCTCAAACCGTCCGGTCAAATGATCAAATTCCGGATTTTCCAAAATCGCGTCCAACGGGCCTTCGGCATGGATTGTGCCATTCTCCATCAACGCAATCCGGTCGGCAATTTGTGCAACCTCATCAATGTCGTGCGTGACGTAAATAACCGGTAAGCCAAACAGTTCTGGCAGGCTGCGTATCAGCGGCAAGATTGCAGCCCGGCGCTTGATGTCGAGCGCAGACAGAGGTTCATCCATCAGCATGAGATTTGGTTTGGTAAGCAGCGCACGGCCAATGGCTACGCGCTGTTTTTCGCCGCCCGAAAGCGCGGTGACGCGGCGGGTCAGCAATGGCGCTAGATCCAATGCGGCAACAACTTTATCGCGTGTGATGCCGCTTTTGATATGAGCGCTGCGCTTTTGGGCGTAGTTCAAATTCCCAGCCACACTCAAATGCGGAAACAGGCGCGGCTCTTGAAACACAAACCCGATGCCGCGTTGCCAAGGCGGTGTAAACGGGCCGGATCCTTGCCATTGGTTTGGCCCAAATGAAAGGTCACCCTTAGCTTGCTTTTCCAACCCCGCAATGATGCGCAGCAGCGTGGATTTTCCACAGCCTGACGCACCGAACAGGGCCGTTACGCCTTCGCGTGAAAACGCTTGGTCGACCTTCAAATGAAAATCGCCAAAGCGGCGTTCAACACTAACTTTAAGTGTCATGTGCCTTGCCCCGCGAGCGGGAAGCGCCGATTAAGGCTGTAAACCAACAACAAAACAGCAAACGAGAAGGCGAGCAATATCGCAGACAAGACGTGCGCCTCGGCATAATTTATGCTCTCAACATGCTCATAAATGGCAATGGAAATCACTTTGGTTTGCCCCGGAATATTGCCGCCGACCATCAGCACCACGCCGAACTCGCCAATGGTGTGCGCAAACGTCAGAACCGACGCAGTAATGTAAGCGCGCAGAGCCATTGGTGCAGCAACGCTGAAAAACGCGTCAAACGGTTTGGCGCGAAGCGTCGATGCCGCTTCAAGCGGGGCACGCCCGATAATCTCAAACGCGGCTTGCAGCGGCTGCACCATGAACGGCAGCGAATAAAAAATTGAGGCAATGACCAAACCGGTGAAAGAAAAAGTTAGAGTTTCACCGGTGACCGACAAAAAGAACGCTCCAAGCGGTGCTTTCGGGCTCATTGTGATCAGCAAATAAAACCCGATCACGGTGGGCGGCAAAACCAGAGGAAGTGCGGTGAGGGCCTCGACAACGGGCTTGATGCGGGACGTCGTCTGCGACAACCACCACGCAATAGGCGTGCCGATGATAAGCAGAGCCAGTGTGGTTAAAGCTGCCAATTCCAGCGTCAGCCAAAGCGGCCCCAAATCCGGCACAGATCAACCCTCAGTAATTATTGTTGCTGATCATAGCCGTGGGTTTTCATAATCGCCAGTGCAGCATTTGTTTTCAAAAAGACAAGAAAGGCTTTGGCCGTTTCATTATTTTCGCCATGGGTCAACAAGACAGCGTCTTGTTTAATTGGAAGGTAGAGTGATTGCGGCACCAGCCAAAAGCTGCCGTCTTTACCCTCTTTGAGCACTTGCGAATATGCCACCAAACCAAGCTCTGCCGAACCAGTTTGAACCATCGTAAACGTCTGGCCGATGTTTTCGCCGGTAACAATGCGGCTTTTAACTTTGTCTTTTAGAAAGAGGTTTTTCAAAAAAGCATCTGCGGCTGCGCCATATGGTGCAAGCTCAGGGTTGGCGATAGCGAGATAGCGAAACGTGCCTTCGGCCAAAATTTTTGCGCCATCTTGATCAGCGAGTAGTTTGGAATCAGCGCTGTAAAGCGCTAACTTTCCAACACCATAAGTAAATGTGGTGGCGGCTACACCAAGGCTTTCATCAACCAGTTTTGCGGGTATTTTCTGGTCTGCCGACAATATCACATCGAACGGCGCACCTTCTTTAATCTGCGCATAGAGTTTGCCAGTTGCGCCAGTAGTCAGATCAATCTGATATTTGCCATCTTTCTCAAATGCAGTTTCGATATCTTTTGCAGCATCAGAAAAATTGGCCGCGACGGCAATGAGAGCTGTTTCTGCTCTGGCAGGAAGTGCAATCAGCAACGCAATCGCTGCAAGTGCAAAACGAATGAGAATCATGAAATAGCCCGGGGCCAAACTTACCCCGGCTATTTAGAAAGTCTCAACGCATTGTGCAAATCACATCACAGGTTGTTCTTTGATAAACGTGCCACGGTTGAGATCATTTATCGCTGTGCGCAGTTCTTCTTGCGTGTTCATTACGATGGGGCCGTACCACGCGACCGGCTCTTTGATAGGCGCGCCGGAGACCAGCAAAAATCTTACGCCATTTTCACCGGCGGTCACCACCACTTCATCACCGCTATCAAACACAACCAGCGTGCGGTTGCCCGAAAAATCACGGATATGGATTTCCTCGCCATCCACTTCTTTTTCAACCAAAACACCAAAGGGCTTTGAGGCATCACGGAAAGTGGCCGAGCCTTCAAAAATATAGGCAAAGGCCGAGCGGTAAGTGTCGACCGGAAAGCGTTTGGTGCGGTGCGGCGGCACATAAATATCCAGATATTGCGGGTCGGCGGCAATACCATCAACCGGGCCTTTTTTAGAACCGAACGATCCGCAGACCACGCGGATGGCGGTGCCGTCATCCTCAAAATATTCAGGGATCTCTTTGGATTTAACGTCCTGATAGCGCGGCGTTGTCATTTTGTGTGCGGCGGGCAAGTTTGCCCAAAGCTGAAACCCGTGCATCCGCCCGAGCGCATCACCCTTTGGCATTTCCTGATGCATGATGCCGGAACCTGCCGTCATCCACTGCACATCACCGGCGTTCAGAGCGCCATTATTGCCAAGCGAATCGGCATGATCAACCGTGCCGGCCAGAACATAGGTAATCGTTTCAATGCCGCGATGAGGGTGCCACGGGAAACCCTTGGCATAATGCTCGGGCCGGTTGTTGCGGAAATCGTCAAACATCAAAAACGGGTCAGTCATGCTTGGGTCACCAAAGCCAAAAGCGCGCTCCAAGTGAACACCGGCCCCCTCAAGAGTGGCTTTGGTGGACGAGATTTGTTTAACAGGACGAATGGACATGAAAAACTCCATGAAATGCTTTGGTGCGCGTTAGCACGGATTAACGTGAGATGGGCGTTCGAAGTGTTCACGGAAAGCACCGTTAGTGCGACGCATTGTTCGATAATTGTGCACGGCAGAAAATCTATCATTCAAGGCAGCCACCCCTCTCTGTCACTTCGTGACATCTCTCCCGCAGGGGGAGAGATCAAAGCCAGTTGCCATGCGCTTTGCAAAAAGAATGCTGTTACGGGTATAATTTCTACTTAAACCATGAATTCCAGTGTCTAATCTCTCCCCCTGCGGGAGAGATGTCACGAAGCGACAGAGAGGGGTCTTTTTAAAAAACAGCTGATTGACGCACTTAATTTTTTATTTACTCTTACGTTCACGTAAATTTTAGAGTTCCGCCGATGAGCCTGTATTTCCGCCTGATATTCGTCTTGATCTCCGGCTTCCTTTCCAAAACCCGGACCTCAATCATGGATGTGCACACACAATGGTTTCGCGTGCTGCCCAATGATCTCGACACCAATTTGCACATGAATAACGGACGCTACCTCACCATAATGGATATAGGCCGTACCGATGCTTTAATCCGCAGTGGCCTGATCAAGAAAATTTTCAGCGAAAAATGGATGCCGGTGATCGCCGCCGTTTCGATGATTTACCGGCGCAGCCTTACGCCGTTTGAAAAGTACCGCCTTGAAACACATCTGATCGGGTGGGATGAGCGCTGGATTTACATGGAACAGACCTTCATCCGCAAGAATGGCGACATTGCTGCGCGCGGCTATGTCAAAGCAACGTTTTTGAAAAATGGCCAACGCGTGCCCAGCGTGGATATTGCAGCAGCTGCCAATTTCACCGGTGAATCGCCTGTGCTTGATGCTGAACTCTTGGGCCTGTTCCCGAAGACAGTTTGAGGGCTGTGTTGAATAAATTTAACCTGATCGCCACTCGACAGTTTCATCAATCGGCTTAGTTTGATGGCATGACACAAACATCAGCTTCTCTAAACGCAACGACCCCCTTTACGCCGCCAGCCCCAGTTCCGCGGTCGCGTAAAATCATCCCGTCCATGTTTGAGACGATCCGCACCATTCAGCGCAACCCGCTCGAATTATGGGGTGAGCCATCCTACGAGGACAAATGGATCTCAACTTCGTTTCTCGGAATGAAGACCGTGATCATCAACGACCCCGGCCTCATCCGCCATGTGTTGGTTGAGAATGTGGCCAACTATAAAATGGCACGGATCCGCCAAAATATTTTGCGGCCCATATTGCGTGATGGTTTGCTTACCGCAGAAGGCGATATTTGGAAGCGCAGCCGTAAAGCCATGGCTCCTGTGTTCACGCCGCGGGCCATTCATGCGTTTGGCGCGGTGATGAAAACCCGCAGCGAAGAATTTGCAACGCGTTACCGCGCGGGCATGGTAAGCGATATCGCGCATGATATGACGCTCTTGACCTATGATATTTTAGCGGAAACTCTGTTCTCGGGTGAGATCACCGGCACGCCGGGTTCTTTTGCCAAAGAGATCGAAACATTGTTTGAAACAATGGGCCGTGTTGACCCGCTTGATGTTTTTAACGCGCCAGCCTTTTTGCCGCGGTGGACACGGATTAAAGGCAGAAAATCGCTCGCCTATTTCCGCAAAATTGTGACTGACACGGTTGACCAGCGCAAAGGCAACATTGCTTCGGGCAAGGCTGCGCCGGATGATTTTCTGACCCTGCTTTTAAAGCAAGAAGGGCCAGATGGCCTGACGCGCGGTGAAATCGAAGACAATATTATCACCTTTATTGGCGCAGGCCATGAGACCACAGCGCGGGCGCTGGGCTGGACGCTCTATTTGCTGGCCAATGCGCCAGATGAATTGGCGCATGTTGAAGCCGAGATCGACGCCTTTATGGCAGGGCCGGAATTGCCGCCTCATGAATGGCTGGATGCGCTGCCGAAAACCCGCGCCGCCTTTGAAGAGGCCATGCGACTTTACCCGCCCGCGCCTTCGATCAACCGTGAGGCGATTAACGAAGACCGCTACCAGACCTTGGTGATTGAACCCGGCACAACAGTGCTCATCATGCCGTGGACATTGCACCGCCACGCAACCCTATGGGAAAACCCGCGCGCATTTATGCCATCGCGCTTTTGGCCGGAAAACCGCGGTAAACTCGACCGCTATCAATATTTGCCGTTTGGCGCCGGCCCACGCATCTGCATCGGCGCAACATTTGCCCTGCAAGAAGCGGTGATTGCGCTCGCAACATTGCTCAAACAATTGAGGTTTGAATGCACCGCAAATTGCAAGCCTTGGCCGGTGCAAAAACTGACAACGCAGCCTGAAGGCGGCTTGCCGATGCGGGTGGTGACGCGGTAGTTTACCCTGCCCGTTTTGCCAATTGCACCGCGCTTTCCAGCGCTTGCAAAAAGTTTGAGCGGTCGCGCGCTGAGAATGCGGCGTTGTGGCCTTTGATGACGTGGCTTTCGCGCAGTTCCTGATTGAGGTTGCGCATCCCCAATGCCATGCCGATATTGGCCTCATTAAACACGCGCCCTGCATGGCTGAGCGTATGCACACCCTTGGCGACAAGCTGTGCGGCCAGAGGCATATCAGCGGTGATGC
Organism: Limoniibacter sp.; assembly: GCA_031374255.1. Lineage (GTDB taxonomy): Bacteria > Pseudomonadota > Alphaproteobacteria > Rhizobiales > Rhizobiaceae > JALOTE01. The sequence continues at coordinate 14,860 of JANMFT010000211.1, forward strand.
CAATATCATTGGGATTTGAGTTCTCAACAATCCAATCATCGGCGGCGTCAAATTTGCCAGACACAACCACCATTTTCACCATTGGGTCGCGGCTGGGTTTAAGGCCCGAATTGGCCACAAAGACTACATGCAAGCCATGGCGCGCTGCGACTTTCAACACCTCGTCTTTGACGGGGCAAGCATCGGCATCGACGTAAATTGTTGTCACTTTAAAACGTCACAATCAAAACGTGACGACACTGCGGATTGATTTGCCCTCATGCATCAAATCAAACGCGGTGTTGATCTCGTCGATTGGCATCACATGGGTGATCAAATCGTCGATGTTGATCTTGCCATCCATATACCAATCCACAATTTGCGGCACCTGTGTGCGGCCGCGCACGCCGCCAAAGGCCGTGCCTTTCCATGTGCGGCCTGTTACCAATTGGAATGGCCGCGTTGAAATTTCCTGACCCGACGCTGCGACGCCGATGATGATCGATTCGCCCCAGCCGCGATGTGTGCATTCGAGCGCTTGCCGCATAACTTGTGTTGAGCCGATGCATTCAAACGAAAAATCCGCGCCGCCGCCGGTGAGATCGACAATGGCTTCAACAACCTTGTCGCGGCCTACGTCATCAGGGTTGATGAAATGCGTCATACCAAACTTCTTGGCCATTTCCACTTTGGATGGATTGAGATCAATTCCGATGATTTTATCAGCGCCCACCATGCGTGCGCCCTGAATAACGTTGAGGCCGATACCGCCAAGCCCAAACACCGCAACATTTGCACCGGCCCAGACTTTGGCAGTGTTGATGACTGCGCCGATGCCGGTGGTGACGCCGCAGCCAATGTAACAAATTTTTTCAAACGGCG
>JANMFT010000182.1:0-11792 GCA_031374255.1 Limoniibacter sp.
CGAGCAATTTGGCCATCGCCGGCAAAAAATCATCGGCAACCGTGCAGCAAATGCAGCCATTATTGAGTTCAATAATGTCTTCGTCTTTGCATGCCTCGATACCGCAGCCTTTCAAAATTCCGCCATCCACACCAAGATCACCAAACTCATTGATGATCAGCGCAATGCGCTTTCCAGTGGCATTTTCAATAATGTTTCGGATCAGCGTGGTTTTACCGGAACCCAAAAAGCCCGTGATTACCGTTGCTGGAATTTTCGCTAAATTCATCAAATTATCCTTTGAGTTTTATCGGCAGGCCCGCGGCAATGAAATGCACTTGCGCAGCTTCTGCCGCTATCATTTGGTGCAACCGTCCGGTATGATCACGAAACGCCCGCGCGAGTGCGTTTTCAGGCACAATACCAAGGCCAACTTCGTTTGAGACGAGCACTATTGGATGGTCGGCGGCACGCAACACGCCAATCAAAACATGAAAAGCCGAAACAATATCGTGTTCTGCCATCAACAAATTCGTCAGCCATAGCGTGAGACAATCAACGAGAACCGCGTTGCTTTTGCCGCGTTGTGTACTTATGGCCTCCGCCAAATTCAGCGGCGCGTCGATTGTCTGCCAGCCGTTCCGGCGCTGCTGGTGTTCTACGATCCGCTTTTCCATTTCAACGTCAAACGCTTGAGCTGTGGCAATATAAACTTTCGGCAGACCAGTCGCTTCAACGAGGCGCTCTGCATAAGTCGATTTACCGGAGCGCGCCCCGCCAAGAATAAACGTTACGTTTAACATTTTAGGCAGCAACTTTAGCAAGACGTTCATTGGCCAAGCCAAGCCCAAACGCCAAAACCAGCCAAGCGATGAGTGAAGCTGTCAGCGCCGCCACCGAATACTCTGCCGCATAAAGCGCAGGCACAGCAGTTGCGATATCGGTTGGTTGCGGCGCGCCGAACAGGTGCGGCAAGGCGATCAAAGCAAGGCCGCCAAGCTTAAACGCCACGCCATCTTTCAAAGCCAACAATCCCAAACCGGCACCGGACATAATCACCGTTGCGACCCACCAAATCTGACGGGCTTGCAATTCAGCAGCGGGAAAACCGGGAAGTTCAGGCGGCAACCCAATTGCGGGTAAAAAATGCAACGCCAGCCATCCGCAGGCACCCCAGCCGACGAAACTTGCCAAGGTGATACGCTGTGCGAGAACTGTGCTCACACCCATCAATAGCAATGCAAACCCGCTATATGTCACAAGATTGGCAAGCACCGTGCCACCCAGACGCGACAGGCCAAACGGGCCGAGTACTTCGCTTGCGCTATGAGCATAAGCTGGGGTCACCAGTGAAAACACCGACGTCACCGCGGCATGGTCATGAGTGGCAGGCTGACCGCCCTCAAAAGCTTCAGCAGCAATAATAAGCGGCACAACGCGCCACTGCTGAACGGCGGTCATCAATAGTCCGGAAAAAAGGCCAACAAAAATTGTGGCGAGAAGTGCTCGCGTGATCATCTGAAATCTCCTGAAGCCAGTTTAGTGGCAGGGAAAGCCATTGGCATGGCGCACATCATGGGCAGTGTCATGGATTGTGGCAGAATTGGCCAAGCCAACCCCGAACACCAAGAACCCGCCCAGCAACAGCGCCGAAAAACCCAAAATCAAACGATCAGAAAGGGAAAGAACTTTCCCGGTAGCAATAACATTCGCAGCCATATCAACCTCCGTGAACGGCAACTGTACGAAATACGTCGCACACGCCGGGCTTATCGCCCTGTTGAATGGCAGGTCTCCTGGCTCACGGCGCGAAAGAGTTACCTCTTTCAGCAGCCCCCCTTCCCGGCGTTAACCAGTGGGTTCGCGCATTTCAGCGCAACGGGTCTGCCTCGCCGCCCTACAGTCGCGGGGTCGGCCGCGTTTGGCATGCCCGTTCGGGTTCATGCTGACGCGTTCCCTCTTGGCCCTTAAGACTCTCATCCGTCGGGACCATTCAAGTGATGGCAGCTAGAAGCTCTTGCCAAGCATAAGTCAATCAACCTTGCGACATGGTTTGCGTTATTACAGCCAGATTTCAACTTTTAGCGCCAAGGCCCTGATGCAAGTTTCACCTCAATAAATTTAGCTGAATTTAACAGGTTTGACTTATATTTCCGTCTAACGAGCAACTTAACCAGTAAACACCAAGAAAACCTATGCCCGATTTCTCATCACTCTTCGAAGTGAAAAGTCAGCGGCAAGTCATAGGCCGTACATTGTGCGCATCGCTTATTTTAGCTGCCCTAACAGTGATATTGGTTGGCTTCATTTATCATTCATTGTTTCCGGGCTCTACTTACCCAAGCGCCACCGATCTTCAAATTGTTACGTTTCCTTTGACCTTAAGTGTCGCCGTGCCGGTGCTGTATGGCATGTTTTATATGTCATTACGGGTTTGGCGCAAAAATGAGGAATTATTGCAACTTGCAAATCACGATCCGCTGACCGGAATCTACAACCGCCGTGCTTTGGCAGAGCAATTCCAGATGCAAACCCGCAAAGCGCGCCGCAACAATCTGGACGGCATTTTGATGGTCGTCGATATAGACCGCTTCAAAGCTGTCAATGACACTTTCGGACACGAAACAGGCGACAATGTTCTTATTCATCTGGCAGATTTGCTAACCCGAACGGTTGGCTATGATGCAAGCGTTGCACGGCTCGGGGGCGAAGAATTCGCCATTTTGTGTTTTGGCGTTAAAGCGGATTCCGGCTGGGCGTTCGCTGATCATCTGCGTAAAGCCGTGGAAAATAGTACGGTTGCAAACGGTGCTCATGCAATAAAAGTTACAATCAGCATTGGCTACTGCATGATAAACTCAGACTCCCTACTCGCCAAATCTTTAGGGCAAGCCGATGCCGCACTGTATGAAGCAAAACGCAGTGGCCGTAATCGTGTGGTGGCGTTTGCCGCCAATACGCCCACACTTGCCCCTAGCAGCGATGATGTCACTCAATTTGCTGCAATGACAGCGTCCAGCCAATTGGCATCAAGCAATTGAGCCAGTTCTATGGCGATTTCATCCAGCGCAGCATCCGCCAAGGCCCGTGATTCACCGGCCTGCGCTCCAACATGGGCAGCCAGCATTGTGCCGCCGTGCAGATATGTACCCCAGACTTTGCCATCTAGCGAGGTTGCACCGTCCAATCGTCCGTTGATAATCGCAGTTGGACGTGCACAATCAACACCTGTGGTTTTGCCCAAATGGATTTCATAACCCGTTACAGTTAAATTGATCGAAGGCGCAAATGCAGTGACGTCGCGAACGGTTTTTTCAGGCGCCATACTTGTATGAATATCAAGCAGGCCAAGCCCCGCAACTGTCACAGGTGCGCCTTCCAGTCCCAGCGGATCACCAATTGTTTTGCCCAGCATCTGATAACCGCCGCAAATGCCAATGATTTCTGCGCCCTTGGCATGCAGCCTGAAAATATCATTGTCCCAGCCGTTCAGCCTTAAGCACTGCAAATCTGATATTGTTGCTTTTGAGCCCGGCAAAATGACGATATCAGCGGCCATCGGCAGGCGTTCACCGGCTTTAACAAAGCGCACATCAAACGCCGGATCGTGCACCAGCGGGTCAAGGTCATCAAAATTGGCTATCCGGTCATAAACCGGCACGGTGACGACCTTTGCGTGAGCATTGGTTTGTGGAGTTGCCAGACGTTCCAGCGCCACAGAGTCCTCCGAAGGTAACTTTGCTGCCGCCTTCAACCACGGCACCACGCCCAAAGATGGCCAGCCCGTATGCTCTGTGATTATTTTGAGGCCGTCATCAAACAGGCTCACATCGCCGCGAAACTTGTTGATGATATAGCCGCTGATCATTGCGGCATCTTCAGGTTCAAGAATGGCCTTGGTTCCAACCAGCGATGCAATAACGCCGCCGCGGTCAATATCTCCCACCAAAATAACCGGCACATTGGCCGCGCGGGCAAAACCCATATTGGCAATATCACCGGCGCGAAGGTTAACCTCGGCTGGCGAGCCTGCGCCTTCAACGATGATCAAGTCATAGTCTGATTTGAGCTTATCAAAACTGTCCAGCACCGCGCCCAACAATTGGGGCTTCAAACGCTGATAATCGCGGCCCTTTGCCGTGCCGAACACCTTGCCCTGAACCACAATTTGGCTGCCGGTCGCACTTTGCGGTTTGAGCAAAACCGGGTTCATGTGAACCGTTGGCGCAACGCCGCAGGCAAGCGCCTGCAACCATTGAGCGCGGCCGATTTCGCCATAGCCGCCGGTTTCAGGGATAAGCGCGACAGCCGCATTATTTGACATGTTCTGCGGCTTGAATGGCGCAACTTTTAAGCCACGATTGCGCGCAAGCCTGCACAAACCGGCAACCAAAACGGTTTTGCCGACATCAGACCCCGTTCCTTGCAGCATAATCGCGCGCGCCATGATAAAAGGCGTTAAGGTGCGAGAGGCCAATTGCGCAAGCATAAAAAATAAATACTCTTAACTGATGATATGAACGTTTGTTCAATTAGGGCGCTGCAATGCAACTGACCGAAACTCAGACGGCCATTATAGCCACCGCAAAAGCTTTTGCGGATGCGGAAGTCGCACCGCACGCGCTGCGCTGGGATTTGGAGCGCCATTTCCCGAATGCAACAATGCGTTCGCTGGGGCCGCTTGGCCTTGGCGCAATGGTTGTGCGCGAAGACAATGGCGGCACAGGTCTTTCGCGTCTTGATTCTGTTCTGGTCTACGAGGAGCTGGCCAAAGCCTGCCCGTCATTTTCGGCGTTTTTGTCTATTCACAATATGATCGCATGGATGGTGGACCGTTTCGGCAACGCTGAGCAACATGCGAGATTTTTGCCTAAGCTAATTTCTATGGAAGCGCTCGGCTCTTACTGCTTGACCGAACCCAGCTCCGGCTCAGACGCAGCTGCCCTTAAAACCCGCGCGGTTAAAGATGGCGACTTCTATGTGCTGAATGGCACTAAGCAATTTATCTCAGGCGCTGGCGATAGTGACATTTATATTGTCATGGCGCGCACCGGCGGTGATGGGCCAAAGGGAATTTCGGCCATTATTGTTGAAGATGGAACGCCGGGGCTGTCATTCGGAGCCAATGAAAATAAGATGGGCTGGAACAACCAATCCACGAGGCAGGTAATTTTTGACGATTGCCGCGTTCCGTTTGAAAATCTGCTAGGCGCTGAAGGCGATGGCTTTAAGCTGGCAATGGCAGGACTTGATGGCGGACGGCTTAACATTGCGGCCTGCTCGCTTGGCGGGGCCGACGCCGCACTTGCAAAAGCGTTGATCTACGCAAGCGAACGCAAAGCATTCGGTCAACAAATTGACGCCTTCCAAAATACACAGTTCAAACTGGCCGATATGGAAACAGAATTGAGCGCGGCGCGAGCTTTGCTCTACACAGCCGCGCAAAAGTTGGACAACGGCGCGCATGATGCTGGCAAATGGTCGGCCATGGCCAAGCGCTTTGTGACCGATACCGGATCAAAAGTTGCCAATGATGCGCTGCAAATTTTTGGCGGTTACGGCTATTTGCATGACTATGGCGTCGAAAAAATTGTGCGGGATCTGCGCGTGCACCAAATTCTGGAAGGCACCAATGAGATCATGCGGCTGATTATTGCCCGCCACATCATGCAAAACGGGAGAGCGTAAATGGCCAATATCGCCTTTATCGGCCTTGGTAATATGGGTCTGCCCATGGCGGCCAATCTTGTGAAAGCAGGCCATGACGTTGCTGGCTTTGATCTTGCCGAGGTCAATCTGGATGCCGCTGCTGCGCTTGGAGTGACACCTGGATCGTCACTTAAGGCCGTTGTTCAGCAAGCCACGATCATCATAACCATGCTACCCGCCGGTGAACATGTGCTCTCAGTTTACCGAGCAATCGCACAACTTCTCAAACCCGGCACGCTTTTCATCGACAGTTCCACCATTGATGTGGAGAGCGCCCGCGCCGCGCACGATATTGCCGCCAAATCTAACTGCCATTCCATCGACGCACCGGTTTCAGGCGGCACGGCAGGTGCAGCGGCAGGAACACTCACATTTATGACGGGTGGAAGTGCGCAAGCCTTCACAGCCGCCGAACCTATCCTTGCCACCATGGGCAAACGCATCGTGCATTGTGGTGACGCGGGTGCAGGCCAAGCCGCGAAAATTTGCAACAATATGCTGCTCGGCATTTCGATGATCGGAGTCTGCGAAGCCTTTGCGCTTGGCGAGAAATTGGGGTTATCGCATCAAGCGCTATTTGATGTTGCCTCCACATCCTCCGGTCAATGCTGGTCGCTCAACACCTATTGCCCGGTGCCGGGGCCGGTACCAAATTCTCCCGCCAACCGCGATTACCAGCCGGGCTTTGCCGCTGCGCTGATGCTCAAAGACCTGTCGCTCGCCGCTGACGCCGCGCAGAATGCGGGCTTGACCTCACCACTCGGCAGCCTTGCCCAATCACTTTACGCTGACTTTGCGGAAGCCGGAAATGGCAGTGCAGATTTCTCCGCCATTATAAAAATGTTGCGCGCCCTAAATTGAAGCGCCAATAAAATTACAAAAAACAACCAAATTTACCAAGCCTTAAGTGCTTGATAACCGCACGGTAACCCTATCGCGCTAATTTCCTATTCGGCGGGGGATGAACCGCCCGAGTGCTCCGGGTCCTTGTATTGCGTACCGGAGCCTCCCTATTCAGCGCTGTGTGTTTGGCTCTGGTTGGCTGGCGTAACAGTCCAAAGCCCCGTTTCAGGTGACTGGAGCGGGGTTTTTTGTTTAACTGGCTTGGATGCAAAGTTTGCATTTTCAGGAACGGCCTTTATATTGCACAGTGTGCAAATACACATTTATCTATCGGAGAAATTAAAGTGACTCAACGAGCATTTTATTCAGTTGACGACACAGTTTTGGCTGAGAACAATCGACTTGTGCCCGCGCGGAAGCGGAGCAGCGTGATCACTGAGCTAATGGCCAAACATGTTGCAACCAATGACACAGCATTGGAAACAGCGGCACAAATGATCGAAGCCGACCCTGACTACAAACAAACGCATGAAGACAGCGCAGAGTTAACATTCGAAAGCCTTTTAAGGCTCGAAAGAAGTGAATAGAGGCGAGATTTATTGGGTTGAAATTCCAGCCCGCAACACGCAAGGCCGTGAAATTGCTAAAACACGGCCATGTATTGTCGTGAGTGCACCGGCCCTCAATCGTGTCCGTTCAACAGTTGTGATGGTGCCGCTCACCAGCAATAATAAACCTTACCCGCCAGTATCAATTGCAATGTCATCCGTGGGGAGCGGCAGCGTAGCGGTTTGTGATCAACTTCTGGCTGTTGATAAGAAACGTATTAGAAATTTGGCGGGGACGATCACTGCTGGTGAGTTGAATATTTTAGATGAGAGTTTGCGGCTGATCCTGGGAGTTTAATTCCCAACCGAAATCAACTTCTGCTTTCACCCGCCAAACTGTGTGCGCAGCAGGCTCATAAAGCCTGTTTTGCGGCGCGCATTTTTAGTCGTCACAGTCGCATTCCAGATAATTTTAACGCCATTGGTGTTGTTGAAAACGTAGAGCATCGGTCAATTCCATCTTGAATTTTGGGCTGGCATAAAAGCATGCAGCGATAAGCAGCCAATTGCTCTCAATCGCGGCAGCACAAAGGCGATGTTGCGCCGCACAATGTCGTGAAATGAATAAAGCGCCGGATTGCGACTTAAATCACAATCCGGCGCGTGGTCTTTAATTTTATGGTTAGCAAACGATTAAGCCGTTAAATCACTGTAGGCCAGATCCAACGCTTTGCGGGCGCGGCCCATCGCCATATCAATCGTCTCGCGCGTCCAAATCAGCGGCGGCGACATAATCATGGTATGGCCAACGGCACGCATCATCAGGCCATTGGCAATTGCGTGGTCGCGCACAGCCATACCAGCACCATCAAAGCGCTCTTTGGTCTGTTTGTTTTTGACAAGCTCAATCGCGCCAAGCAGGCCGAATGAACGCACTTCACCCACCATCGGGTGGTCAGAAATCACGTCTTTGAGTGCCTCCGCCAGATACGGACCGGTGTCTTCACGCACGTTTTCAATCATATGCTCGCGCTCAATGATCTCAAGGTTTTTAAGCGCAACAGCACAGGCAACCGGATGGCCAGCGTATGTGTAGCCATGGGCAAACTCGCCGCCTTTTTCTTCGAGCACTTTTGCCACACGGTCAGAAACCAGCAGCGCCGACAATGGCTGATAGCCCGACGTCAGAGCTTTGGCGGTCGTCATCGTGTCAGCTTCAATGCCAAGCGATTGCGCGCCGAACCATTCGCCCGTGCGGCCATAACCGGTGATCACTTCATCCAGCATCACCAGAATATCGTATTTTTTGCAGATGCGTTGAATTTCCGGCCAATAAGACATTGGCGGTATTTTCACTCCGCCCGCGCCCTGAATGGGTTCGCCAATAAACGCAGCCACGTTTTCCGGCCCTGCCGATAAAATCTCATCTTCAACGGCTTTTGCCGCGCGGATGCCGAAATCATGGTCGCTCTCGCCCTCATGTTTCAGTTCAAAAGCATAGGGGCACATCACATGGCGAATACCCGGCACTGCGCCATTTAACTGCGCATGCATGCCCGCCATACCGCCCAGCGAAACGCCAGTGATCGTCGAGCCGTGATAGGCCATGTTGCGTGAGATCACGATGTGCTTTTTCGGCTGCCCCATCAGCACCCAATAGTGCCGCACCAAACGCAATGCCGTGTCATTCGACTCTGACCCCGACGACCCGAAAAAACACTGGTTGATGTTAGCAGGCGCAATTTCAGCGAGCTTTTTGGCAAGCAGCGTCGGCGTTGGCGTCGTGCAACGGAAGAAGTTGTTATAATATGGCAATTCGCGCATTTGCTCGGCGGCAACATCGGCCAATTCGTGCTGGCCATAGCCGATGTTTACGCACCAAAGCCCGGCCATGGCATCCAAAATTTCATTGCCGTCGGTATCATAAATGAAAGCGCCATCGGCCCGCGCAATCACGCGGGTGCCAACACTGCGCAGATCCTTGTGGTCGGTAAACGGGTGAAGGTGATGCGCCGCATCCATGGTTTGCAGCTGCGCGGTGGAATAATTACGGTAAGCCATGTGAGGCTCCTTTTGATCAAAATGAAATGAAGCGGACTTTCCGCCGGGTTCAAAACGTTTGATCAAAAATGCGGGCTATACCCGATGCGCGCGCACAGCATCAGCATCATGGAATGAAGGCAAAGGGTGATTGGGGTTATCGCCATGGTGGGAGATTAGCGGAGGATTGGGGTTGGTGGCAAGGGTTGGTTTGGATAAGGTGCGACCCATCAAATTCGCCTTGCATTTGCATAGATGATTAGGTCAATTCATCGTTGCGGCTAATTTCTCGCGCACGTTTGGCAAAGATCAAGATGCATAGTTTGAATAAATCCGCGCAGATTTCCGAACCCCAAGTTGGCCTGCGCCATTTGCTGGTGCAGCACCATGCTGTCACCGAGTTTCGGGCGCAGCCGTTTTCGGATTGGAAGTTCAACCAGAATTTGGATCATGTTCTATCCCGCCCGTCGCGCAATGTCGGCATGGTGGTGGAACTGGTCAGCCAAGCGGCAATGAGTTAAGATAATAACTATAGCGATCGCCGAGAATGATATATTCTTATAACCATTTCGGGAGGCAGTTTCTAATGACATTTCCTGGAGAGATTTTCAGAAAAATCGGATTTCTATTTTGCGGTTATAAGATCACAATTTCTTCTATTACATTATTATTAGCGATTCCGATTTTGTATTACTACGCAGATTACCAATTGTTAACATATGATAATATGAGGGCAAATCATAGATATTTTTTGTATTATTGTATTTATATAAATCCATTTTTATTATTATTTTTATTTATAAAAGATGTGCGTCAAGACACAAAAAACCACAAATTAAAGGGCGCTTATCATGGTCAATAAAATTGGCACGGGTGGGCTTTGTTTAATAGGGCTCTGCCTGTGCCTTGTTCATTTTTTAACAATAAACGCAATGGCTGACTCAATAAGTAATAAAAACGATATGCACGAGCTAAATTTGAGATTTAGAGAGGCTATGGCCGAGTCAAATAGTGAAACCGCATTGCTTTTACTAAATTCCTTAATTTTAGATGCTGAAATAAATGGCATTGTGCATGGCCCATCTCATTTCGTACGAGCATTGCGCACTAGAGAAAGTAATGACAGTGAAATTTATGAAAAAGATATATTTAAAGCATTAGATGAAGAGATTATTGGGGCGTCTTTCCTGCTTGCGGATATGCAAAAAAAGAATCTGGATAATTTGTTAAAATCCAAATATTATAGTAAGTCTATTAAATATTTACGGAAATTGGCTGAGAGTCAGGGTTGGCTAGCCCCTTTTTCAATAAAAATATTGATTAACAATTTTGAAGTCACAAAAAACTCAAAAGGCCCTGGTCTATACTTTGAATATTCCAGAGCGGCTCTAGAGGCAGGCAGCCCTACCACAAGTGCTTTAGTTTTATTTTCAGGCGATTGGTCTGGGCGAGATAGGCAAGAAATATGTCAAGCTATAATCGCAGTCGGAAGTGTTCGGCCCGAACTGAACTGCGATTTGAATTTTTTTACAAAAGATCAAACCAAGTCTGCTAAATTAGAAGCGTACAAAAGAGCAGTCGAGAGTGTTTCATTTGGTAAATTTGAAATCTATAAAAAGAAGTTTTGTTCAGATCTCGTTGAAAATATGCAAAATAGTCTTGTGTGTTACGATGCGATCGCTAATATTTTTGCACTCTGCTTCTTACGTTCTGATAACAAGACATATTCTTCATTGGAAGGCTTGTTTATTTGTTCAGAGAAAGACGCCAAGTGGCTTAACCAGTTAACAGCTGAAATATTGGAATCGGCTCTGGTCAACAAAGTATTAGACAAAGCGCCTCAATAATTGATTTGTTTCATCCTTAATTTCGTAAGAGGAGAATATATAAATGAGTTACGGTGACAGTGCATTTAATTCTCATACATAATGTCTGCCACCACCACTCTCCGCAAAGGCAGCGGTTGTCACATTGCATAATTTGATCGAATAGCACTTTTGTTTGGCGGCCTAATCCCCACCCCTCAATTTCAAAAACCTCCCCTCATTTCCTGCAATCACACTGCGATTCCAGTTTCGCGGAGCCATGGCAGCACCACTCATCCATTTGAGCATCATCGACTTCACCCCCGAAAGGAAACGATGATGAAAAATGTAATAACTGCAACCGCCTTGGCTTTTGGTCTGCTTGTCTCAGGTGCGGCTTTTGCGGGCGAACAAAAGCCTGTCAAACCTGCAAACCCTCAGATTGATTTGACCACAACCGGTTCAACCGAAGCTGCCACCGACTGCCTGTTGATCAAATCTGCAGGCACTGCTGAAAGCGTTTGCGCAAAAGCTGACATGTTTCCATCCATCGGCCTCAGCGGGTTAAACCTCAACTGAGCCTATTGGATTTGCTAAAGTCCTCCCAAGACAAAACGACAAACCAATGAAGCGCAGCTGGGCTCCCCCGAACCAAGCTGTAGAGCCACGCCGGGCCATGAATTAAATTTGCCCGGCGTGCCGCACTTTTCGAAAATGTTAAATCGCGCTAAGGTGCCTCATGGATATTGCAGCAAGCATTGATTTGATTTTTCGCGGCGGCGCGCTGAGCCTTTGCTCAATTGTGGCGATCCAAATGCTGCGCCAGCGCCCGTTGCCAATAAGTGCGCTTTTGTGCTGCGTTTTCATG
>JANMFT010000228.1:0-8620 GCA_031374255.1 Limoniibacter sp.
TGTTCACAGGCCGCTTGAACGGCGGCAACGCGCCAATCTCAACGCCGTCCAGCAAAATTGCGCCGGAGGTTGGAAATTCAAATCCCGCAATCATACGCAGTAAAGTTGTCTTGCCGCAACCCGACGGGCCGAGCAGCGTAAAAAATTCGTTTTGTTTGATTGTGACAGAAACGCCGTCAAGCGCGCGCATCGCACTTGCGCCTTGGCCAAATTGTTTGACGACGTTTTTGGCTTCAATGGCTGAGGCCGAAGTTGAGAACGTGTTAATCGTTAAAATACCCCTGTGTATTTGCGCGGCTTGATCAGCCGCGCCTAAGATAGACGATTTCAATTTGGACGAGTCAAGGCGTCGCCGACGACAACCTTCTGTTCGATAAATTTATAAAGAGCAATTTGCGAGCCACTGCGGTTTTTTGTTTTCGACAACGCAGTTGGCTAAGAAAAATGAGCTATGCATGGCGCATTTATAATGACTACGGGCGGCGACATTCCATAAGCGCCATCGCACCCTGTGAAGACTTCAACAGCGATGGATTTTAATACAGTGCTTGGGCGTGAACGGGTGAGATATAATATTTCACAGATTAGAGATTCTTGATGAGGCAGACTTACTTTATGTGACCGCTCAAGAAATATAGAATGTAATTGCAGTTAAGTTTCGTTTGTGTGCATCAATTTATGCTCACACGCGCGCCGGCTCTTCAGGTTCGCGATGTCTCAGCCGGATGACTGAGTTTTCATCACTATCAACAACAGCTTTGTTCGTGGTTTTGTGAGCTTTTCGAGGTTCTTAAATGTGCAAGCGTGGCCGCCCCATAAGAGCATGTGCACAAACGTTTGCACAAACGTTTGCACTTGCGTTTGCGTAATCCGGCAATGTAGCCTCGCCTTTTTACGTGGGGCCAAATGATGATGAAACGCCCGTATACCGGCATTTGGCCCGTTGCGCCGACACCCTTTAATGATGATGGCAGCCTCGACCTTGAAGGAATGAAGCGTGTGCTTGATCTGATGATTGATCAAGGCGCAGATGGCATTTGCATTCTGGCCAATTTCTCAGAACAGTTCTTGCTGACCGATGACGAGCGAGCGCTTTTAACACGGCTTTGTTTGGAACATATCGCCGGGCGCGTTCCGGTGATCGTCACGGTGTCGCATTTTTCCACACAAGTGGTTGAAGCCCGCGCCACGTTTGCAGCGTCGCTCGGTGCCTCCATGCTGATGATGATGCCGCCTTACCATGGCACCGGTTTGCGGGCAGATGAAACCTCTGTGATTGAGCATTTCAGCCGTGCAGGCAAAGCTGGTGGACTTCCCATTATGCTGCAAGACGCGCCACTATCCGGTGTTCAATTGACAGTTTCGGAAATCGTCCGTCTGGCGCGGCAAGTGCCTGAACTACGCTATTTTAAAATTGAAACCCCGCAAACTGCTGCCAAATTGCGCGGGCTGATCGCTGAGGGCGGAGATATGATCGAAGGCCCATTTGATGGCGAAGAGGGCATTACGCTGATGGCGGACCTCAATGCCGGGGCCACGGGCTCCATGACCTCGGCGATGATCACTGATCTCATCCGGCCCAGTATTATTGATTTCCGCGAAGGCCGCAAAGAAACCGCCAAACAAGGCTATGTCCGCGTTTTGCCTGCCATCAACTTTGAAAACCGGCAATGTGGCTGGCGGTCTGCCAAAATTGCCATGAAAGCGGGTGGCGTTATCAAATCTGATTTCGTGCGCCATCCCACAAAGGTGGTTCACCCTGCAACAGCCGCAGAATTGCTGGATTTGCTGCGTGAGCTTGATCCATTGGTGCTGCGCTGGGGCAAGTAATACATCCGCGCCAACACGTCTCGCCTTTGATTGAGATCAATTTGCGATTTAATTATTCTGCATTTTCATAATTTAGAATTTTAATTCGATACGACGCTCTTTAAACAATTAAATTGCGTTTGACAGTTCCCGTAATTTGCTCGAACTTCAAAAAACAAAGCTAATGTTGACGCCATTAAACCAAGTGTCTCCAAAAGCTGCGTGAGCAAAAATCGGGCGACGGACAAAGCCTATAAACTGCCGTTGCCTCTAGGGAGGATACCATGATTAACCGCAGACATTTCGGCATTCTTGCCGCAGCCACCGCGTTTGCCCTGTCATCAACTTTTGTGATGGCGGAAGATAAAGGCCTAATCGGCATTTCAATGCCGACCAAATCTTCCACCCGCTGGATTTCAGATGGGGAATCTATGGTGAAAGAATTTACTGCAAAAGGTTACACCACCGATCTTCAATATGCTGAAGATGATATTCCAAACCAGCTCGCCCAGATTGAAAACATGGTCACCAAGGGCGTTAAAGTCCTGATTATTGCCGCCATTGACGGCACAACACTGTCGGACGTTTTGCAAAAAGCGCGTGATGGCGGCATCAAAGTATTTGCTTATGACCGGTTAATTTCGAAAACCGAAAACGTTGATTATTATACCACATTCGACAACTTTGGCGTCGGCGTACTGCAAGGCAATTCACTAATTGCTGGCCTTAAAGAGCGCTTTGGCTCAGTTAAACCTTGGAATGTTGAATTGTTTGGCGGCTCGCCAGATGATACCAATGCGTTTTATTTTTATGATGGTGCAATGTCAGTGCTTCAGCCACTGATAGACTCCAAAGAGATTGTTATTGGTTCCGGCCAGATGGGCATGGAAACCGTTGGCACACTGCGCTGGGATGGTGCTGTGGCGCAGGCCCGGATGGATAATTTGCTGTCAGCCAATTATACCGACAAAAAAGTCCATGGTGTTTTGGCGCCCTATGATGGCTTGTCACGCGGCATTATCTCTTCGCTGAAAGGTGTTGGCTATGCACCGGACGCAGAAATGCCAATTGTCACTGGTCAAGATGCTGAATTGCCATCGGTTAAAGGCATGATGTCAGGCGAGCAATATTCAACTGTGTTTAAAGACACTCGTGAACTCGCCAAAGTCACGGCTACAATGGTTGACACCGTGCTTCAGGGCAAAGAGCCTGAAATTAACGACACCAAAACCTATAATAATGGTGTCAAAATCGTGCCGTCTTACTTGCTGACGCCTTACTCTGTTGGCAAAGGCGATATCACCAAACAGTTGGTAGAATCAGGCTATTACACGCAAGACCAGATCGACAATTGATCTTAATTTTGAGGCGGGTTCTGCACTTGCAGGGCCTGCTTTTTTTCGATTAGAATACTGGCGAAAGACCTCTTTTGCGCAGTTTGAATGCGTTGATGCGGGCGGGGAAACATATGCAGCCGATCATGCAGCCGATCATGCAGTCGGGCATGCAGCCGATATTGGAAATGCGGGGCATCACGAAAACATTTCCGGGCGTTAATGCGCTTAAAGATGTTGAGCTGACGGTCTATCCCGGTGAAATTCACGCTGTCGTAGGTGAAAACGGCGCCGGAAAATCTACGCTGATGAAAGTGCTGTCCGGGGTTTATCCATATGGCACTTATTCCGGCGATATCGTTTTTGAAGGCAAAACCCGTACATTTAACGCTATTTCCAACAGCGAAGATATTGGAATTATTATTATCCATCAGGAGTTGGCTTTGGTGCCGCTGCTATCGATTGCAGAAAATATTTTTCTTGGCCATGAGCCTGCCAAAAACGGCGTCATTAATTGGTATGAGGCCTTCGCTCGCGCCAAGTCACTGCTCGAAAAGGTTGGCCTTAAAGAACATCCCAATACGCTGATCACCAATATTGGCACTGGAAAGCAGCAATTGGTTGAAATTGCCAAGGCGCTCAATAAAAAGGTCAAATTGCTGATCCTCGATGAACCAACTTCCTCGCTCAATGAACATGATTCAAACGCTCTACTTGAACTGCTCAAGGGCTTCAAGGCGCAGGGTATTTCATCGATTCTGATCACGCATAAGCTCAATGAAGTAATGAAGGTTGCTGACCACATTACTGTGATCCGCGACGGCAAAACCGTCGACATGCTGGATGTGAAAAGTGGCACGGTCGATGAAGACCGCATCATAAAAGCCATGGTCGGGCGTGAGCTGACAGACCGTTTTCCGCCGCGCGTCCCCAATATTGGCAAGCCAGTGTTGGAGGTGGCGAACTGGAATTGTTATCATCCACAACATGCGGACAGACACTTTATAAAAAATGTTTCGCTGTGTGTCAGTGCTGGCGAGGTTGTTGGTATTGCCGGATTGATGGGTTCAGGACGCACCGAACTTGCAATGTCACTGTTCGGGCGCGCTTGGGGCCAAAAAATCAGTGGCGACGTTATGATCCATGGAAAACCTGCGGATGTTTCCACCATTCCAAAAGCCATGAAAGCTGGCATGGCTTATGCCACAGAAGATCGCAAGACTTACGGGCTGGTGCTGATCGATCATATTAAGCACAATGTGACCTTGGCCAATTTGGAAGGTGTTTCCCGCTGGTCAGTGATTGATGATGGCGCGGAATTATCCGTTGCCAATAAATACCGGAAAGATCTGGCGATCCGCTCCAACAGTGTTTTTCAAACCACTGTTAATCTTTCGGGCGGCAACCAACAAAAAGTCGTTTTGGCAAAATGGCTGTTTTCAGAACCGGACATTTTGATTTTGGATGAACCGACCCGCGGCATTGATGTTGGCGCAAAATACGAGATTTACGGCATCATAAATGAGCTGGCGGCGGCGGGAAAAGCCGTCATCGTGATCTCATCTGAAATGCCGGAATTGCTAGGCATTTCAGACCGTATTTATGTGATGAATGAAGGGCGTTTCGTCGCTGAGATGCCAACCAAAGAGGCGAGCCAGGAAACGATCATGCGCGCCATTATGAAATCATGGGACAAATAAAATGAGCCAGACTGCAACCGAGGCAAACCCTGATTTCATGCGTTTTGTGAGAGCCAATATCCGAGACTATGCGCTTTTATTGTCTTTGCTTGCCATTATGGTGTTCTTCCAATTCACCACCAATGGCACTTTGTTTAAACCGGTCAACATCACCAATTTGATCCTGCAAAACAGTTACATCATCATTATGGCGCTCGGCATGCTACTGGTGATTATTGCCGGACACATCGATCTGTCAGTAGGCTCCGTTTCAGGATTTGTCGGCGCTGTTGCGGCCATCATGATGGTGCCGATGAAGCTCGATCCGTTTCTTTCAGTCATTGCCTGCATTTTGTTGGGCGCGCTTATTGGTGCGGCGCAGGGCTATTTCGTTGCATACCACAAAATACCGGCCTTTATTGTCACGTTGGCGGGTATGCTCATTTTCAAAGGTCTGTCGCTGACTGTTTTAGGCGGGGCATCGGTTGGCCCGTTTCCAAAATCATTCCAGCTTTTATCATCGGGTTTTGTGCCCGATATTTTTACATTTCAAATACTTGGAGCACCGTTTAATCTGCTCGCCATGTTGATCGGGGCTGCAACCACCGGCTTGATCATTTATTTCAACTTCAAAGAGCGCAACAACCAATTGCAACATGGTTTGGCTGAAGAGCCCGACGTGATTTTTTACGGCCGCAATGTGCTGATCGCGGTTGCTTTCCTCGGGTTTTCATTTCTAATGGCGCGCTATAAAGGCCTCCCAAACGTGCTCATCGTGATGTTCACGCTCATAGCCTTGTTTGTTTTCACCACCACGCGGACCACCTTTGGCCGCCGTGTTTATGCCATGGGCGGTAATGAAAAAGCCGCTAAGTTATCCGGCATTAACACCGAAAGAATGACGCTTGGCATTTTCACCATTATGGGCGCGCTGGCTGGACTTGCCGGACTTGTTTTTGCAGCACGCTTGAATGTCGCCACACCAAAAGCCGGTCTTGGCTTTGAACTTGAGGTTATTGCGGCCTGCTTTATCGGCGGGGCAGCCGTGACGGGTGGTGTTGGCAAAATCATCGGTGCAGTAATTGGCGCATTTATCATCGGCGTGATGAATAATGGCATGTCGATCATGGGCATCGGGATTGATTGGCAGCAGGTAATCAAGGGCGTTGTGTTAATGCTGGCTGTTTTTTTGGATGTCTATTATAAGATTAAAAGTTAGCACGTTGTAACATTGAGGATCCCGTCTGTTTTCCGCAGTCATTCGTTTGATTCAGATGACCGCAATTAAGCGCAAAGCTTACTGTTCACGGCGCGAGCCATTGGCCCGCCCATTGGTCTTTCTGCTCAAACCGGGCACGGCGGTGATCGGGGCCGAGGTGAACAACATCCATCGCCTCTATTGTCATTTTGAGCACTGCAAAAGCGGCCTGATCCGGTTTTTTGGAATAATCGAGTGAATGGCTTACAATTTGGCCCGGCGCAGGCGTTGAGCCGTAGGACAGGCGGGCTAAATCTGGCACGCGAGCCCAAACATCAGCCACTTCAGCACCGGTGAGGATGGCAACGTCAACATCGAGCCGCATTTGCAAATGGGCCGAACTGTCCCAGACGAGAAGCGCAGCAAATGGGTTGGAGCGCAGTTCAGCAACTTTGGCAGAATGGATGTCTGTATGAACATCAAGCGTGGCGTTTGCCTTGTCAGCGCCGCGCAAAACCACGGTTCGGGCCTGCGGTTTGCCGTCTTGCGAAACCGTTGCCAGTGTAAGGTGGCGGGCCGCTGCCCGCCGGTCTTTTACTCCACGCGTGAGCAACGTCCAAACTTGGTCATGCAATGTGGTCAGGCCGGCGGCCCAGTTGTGCAAATCTGGCGGCGTCATGGATGTCTATTCCTCAATTTGCTAGCAAGTAAGCATCGTTAGCAAGCGGCAAATGCTGCTCATGTGTCAACCGCGTTTGCGCGGCGATGATCATGTGTCGCAATTGTTGGTGCGCGTTTTGACGCCATTTCACATAAGGTCTTATATTATGTGCGCGCTGTGGCGGCACCTGGGTACTTTTGCAGCCTTGCGGAGTGTATGTGTGATCAACGATCCCCGTTTTGCCGGTTTGTTCCGGCTCACTGTTGCGGCCTGGAATCCGCCCGCCGGGGCTAAACGTATTGCCTTGGCGCTAGGCTTCGGCTTCATCACCCACGTGGCTTTCGGCTTTGGTGTGTTGGCCATGATAATCGCGATGTTTTTTGGTATGTCTGAGAGTTTCGGGAGCGTGCCCCAGCCTTGGACGTGGGTCGCCAATTTAGCCCTGATTATCCAATTTCCACTCGCGCATTCGCTGTTTTTAACGCCGCGCGGCGGGCGATTGCTGGCGCGGCTCATTCCGGGGGCGCATGGTCAAACGTTGGCAACTTCAACTTATGCATTGATTGCCGCGTTGCAGCTTCTAGCACTGTTCACGCTCTGGACACCGTCCGGCATTATTTGGTGGCGGGCGGAAGGCGCAATGTTCTGGTTTATCTGTACCCTCTATGCCGCATCATGGCTGCTGCTGTTGAAAGCCAGTTTTGATGCTGGCGGCGAGGTACAATCCGGCGCGCTGGGCTGGATGTCTTTGCTGGCACGCATTCCGGTGCGCTTTCCCGATATGCCAACACTTGGGCTGTTTCGAATTATCCGCCAGCCGATCTATGTCGCCTTCGCCTTAACGCTTTGGACAGTGCCGGTCTGGACGCCTGATCAACTCCTGCTCGCGGTCAGCTACACCGCTTACTGCCTTTTTGCGCCGCGCCTCAAAGAACGGCGCTTTGAAGCGCGTTATGGAAATCGCTTTACGGCATACAAAGCCGAGGTTCCTTACGCAGTTCCACGGATTGGTCCGCAAAATGTCAAATCTTAAAACCCAAAACACCCGTAATGATTTGACGATTTACGACAAGGTTGCGGGCAGTTGGTGGTCTGACGATATACGCTGGGTGCGCACCCTCAAAGCCATGGTGCCAGGACGGCTGTCCTGGTTCGACCGCAAGATTGACTGGCAGGGCAAGCGTGTGCTCGATTTAGGTTGCGCAGGTGGCTTTATGGCCGAAGCACTGGCATCGCGAGGTGCGATTGTTACTGGTATTGACCCAGCAGCCAAAGCCATAGACGCCGCCCGCGCGCATGCAGCCACTTCGGGCCATGAAATTGCTTATGAGGTTGGCGTCGGTGAAGCACTGCCATACGCCAACTCCAGCTTCGACGCCGTGATATGCGTTGATGTTCTGGAGCACGTGCAAAATTTGGAACAAGTGCTTGCCGAAGTTGCGCGGGTGCTGACACCAAAAGGCCTTTTCCTGTTTGATACGATCAACCGCAATTTGCTGGCACGGTTTGCAACCATCACGGTTGCGGAAGACATTTTGCGGTTGTTGCCCAAAGGCACACACGACCCAGAAATGTTCATTAAACCCGGCGAATTGCACGCAGCATTGATGGCTGCGGGTTTGACGCCGGGGCGCTTCACGGGCCTCGGCCCGCGCGGCATCAATTTGCGCGGCGATTTAACCTTCGGCCAACTGCCCCTCACCGCAATCATCTATATGGGCACCGCCCGAAATACGAAAGCCACGTTATGATCACAGCTGCACTTTTGGTAACGTCTTTGCTGTTCGGCGGTATGGTGCTTTATTCATTCGGGTTTGCAGCGTTTTTATTCAGCGCGCTACCGCCTGAAACCGCACGGTCAACCATCCGCCGCGCTTTCCCGCATTTCTATGTGTTTGTTATTGCAACCGCTGCCGTTGCAGCAGCGCTGATTTGGCCG
>JANMFT010000246.1:0-2007 GCA_031374255.1 Limoniibacter sp.
GTGTAACGATGCCGTCCCCGTTAGTATCAACTGTTTTTAGCGCCCGGCCCCAAGCGCTAAAAGTTACCACCCATTTTGCGCTCGCATTACCCGCCTTGGCACGGCGTTTGATGAATTCCCTATATTCATCGCCGACCAGAACGCCGTTACTGTCGAAGTCACTGGCGATGAAATCTGAAACCTCGTCGGCGCGGGCATAGCTGACCGACATGTAAACCGTGAGGCAAATCAATATCAGTTTCCGCATGTTTTCAGGCCCTTTCGCCATGGCGCAAGCGGTGCATATCCCATATAAATGTCAAAAATCATTTCGGGGGGCAAACCATGTTTCGTTGGGGCATTTTATCAACCGCTAAAATCGGGCGTGAACACGTCATTCCGGCAATTGCCGATAGCGAAAACGGTGTTGTTGCCGCCGTCGCCAGCCGCAAACTTGCGAAAGCTGAAGCGCTCGCCGCGCGGTTTGGCGCACCGCATGCGTTCGGTTCCTATGAGGCGATGCTGGCGAGCGACACGATTGACGGTGTTTATATCCCGCTGATTACCTCAGAGCACGTGCATTGGGCAGTGGCCGCTGCCAAGGCCGGTAAACATGTGCTGGTGGAAAAACCTCTCGCCTTGCTGGCTTCTGACATTGAGCCGCTGCTTGCTATTGAACGTGAAACCAAGGTTTTGATCTCCGAAGCCTTTATGGTGACCTACCATCCGCAATGGTGGAAAGTGCGGGAGTTGTTGCAATCCGGCGTCATTGGCACGCTCAAACATGTGCAGGGTGCGTTCAGCTACAATAATGCCGGTGATCTTGAAAATATGCGCAACCGCGCGGATCAAGGCGGCGGGGCATTGCCGGACATCGGTGTTTACCCGACTGTGACCACGCGGTTTGTGACAGGTAAGGAACCGGTGCGCGTGTCGGCAACGGTTGAGTATGAAAACGGTGTCGATGTTTATTCGAGCGTCCGCAATGATTTTGGCAGCTTTGAGCTCAGCTATTATCTCTCGATGCGGATGGCCAACCGGCAGGTAATGGTGTTTCACGGCGATAAAGGCTTCATTGAAGTGCATGAGCCGTTTAATGCCGGACTTTATGGCGACCCGGTTGTCACGCTTTCCAATGGCGATCACAGCGAGATTGTTGCCTACCGCTTTGGCGGGGCGAAGCATTACCGCGAAATGGTGGAGGCGTTTGTTGCGCATGCGGAGGGCAAGCCGGGAAAACCGGTATTCCGGTTAAAGGATTCAATCAGCAATCAACTGGCGCTGGATGCTGTGTTTCGCGCCGGTAAACGCAGCGATGGCGGCTGGGAAGCGGTTTAAGTCGCAGGTTGAATCATTTGCTGTAAGCGGACTGCTGAGATACGCATGAAGCCAATACTAAATTTTGAGGTGTGCCCGTGAACGTTCCAGTCAACCCCAACTCTTTTAAAACCGGCCCTAACGAGCAGGGCATGTTCGGCACGTTTGGCGGACGCTTTGTTGCCGAAACGCTGATGCCGCTGATTTTGGAATTGGAAGAAGAGTGGAAGCGCGCCAAAGTTGATCCGGCGTTTCAGGCCGAGCTGCAAAATCTTAATACGCATTATACCGGGCGGCCTTCGCCGATCGGAAATGCCGCTGCGGGTGCCGGCAGGCTGCCCTTCACTCCAGTCGAGCCCCAGCGCGCGGAACTGCTCGCGCAACGCCGCCAGGTCCCACACTTTCAGGCGTTGCCCGTCGATGCTCACGGCGAGATGGCGGCCATCGCGGGTGACGGCCAGCGGAAGCATTCCGGCTGGCAGCAGCAGGCGCGGCTCCAGGGTGCGCGCGTCGTAGAGGCCGGCTTCCCGCAATCCCTTCGTGAGCCAGAAGCCGCGTCCGTCCGGCGCGTAGAGGAATGGGCGGCTGAAGTTCGTCAGCACGCGCGTGCGTTCCCACGTCGCGGTGCTCCACAACTCCACGCCGCGGCTCGAGTAGAGCGACACTTCATCACCCGCCGGGGAGAACTCGAAGAAGTTGATGGTTCCCAAC
>JANMFT010000267.1:0-2492 GCA_031374255.1 Limoniibacter sp.
CAAGCCGCAATAATTTTCCGCAAATTATACAATCTTCAAAACGTTTCTCCGGCCCAACCGGGCTTGAAGAATATATAGGTTTTGGAATCACAATGGCGCTCACGGCACGCACAACACATAAAGCCATGATTTTTGAGAGTGCAGGATATAGCTTGAACTTTTTGAAATTTCGGCTGGCATTGCCGCATTTTATGACACCGGGCCAAGTGACTGTCACACACGAAGACATTTCGGGCGACACCTTCCGCTTTACACTGCAATTGGTGAATCCGCACCTCGGAACCCTCGTCAGACAGTCAGGCGTTTTTCACGAAAGTCGGGCCTCATGACCACGTCTACGATTTGGCTTTTTGACGGTGTTTGCGTGTTATGTTCAGCGGCAGTGCGCTATACTTTGGCGCATGAAAAAGCCGCCACAATTCAGTTCATTGCCATTCAATCAAACGCCGGTAAGGCGCTTGCACTGAAATATGGCATTGATCCTGAAAACCCCGATAGTTTTCTGTTCATTGAAAATGGTATCGCTCTAGAGAAGTCTGAGGCCCTCTTGGCTTTGGCAAAACATCTTAAGGGCCTTGCCCGGCTTTCACCTGTGGCAAAACTTATACCGCGAGCCATGCGCGATTGGCTTTATGACCGGGTGGCGCAAAACCGATACAATTGGTTCGGTCGTAAAGACGCGTGTTACGTGCCTGATGTCGCAACGCGCAGCCGCTTTGTTTTGCCCGAGTTAAACAAATGAAAAATGTTCTGTTGATTGGTGCCACAGGTGTTTTCGGCCAGAGATTGGCGCGCCATCTTGCGGCATTTGAAGATATTTGCCTCATACTCACATCACGCAACATCAATAAAGCTGCCGATCTTGCCGAACAAATCAGAAGGCATGGCGCAAAAGCACACATTGAAGCTGTAGCGCTCGACACAACTCACGGGCTTTTGCAGCACTTAAAAAAGATGGAGCCGTGGGTGGTGATCGACGCATCCGGCCCGTTTCAAACTGCTGATTACTCTGTGCCACGGGCCGCACTGAGTGCGGGGGCGCACTACCTAGACCTAGCCGACGCACGGCAATATCTAAAAGGCTTTGCTGAGCTCGATGCAGAAGCCAAAGCCGCCGGGCTAACTGCATTGGCAGGCGCAAGCTCCACGCCTGCACTGTCATCAGCCGTCATTGCCGCTCTAACGAATGATTGGGTTCGGATTGATTGTGTTGATATTGCAATTGTTCCGGGCGGCAAAAGCGACGTCGGACCTGCGGTTATAAAGGCCATTCTGACTTACGTCGGAAAGCCCGTTCCAAGCCTCAGCAAGGGTGCGTATGGCACGATAACAGCATGGGTGAATTCGCAAATCCTAATTGTCCCCGGGCTTGGCAAACGCCGTATTGCGCCCGTTGAGACAGCCGATGTTGATTTGGTTGCCCCGTATTTTAATGTGCAAGAACGATTATTGTTTCAAGCAGGTTTGGAATCTCCCATTGAACAATGGGGCATTATCGCGCTCTCTCACGCAAAGCGTTTAGACCTTTTGGGAAATCTTACGGGCCTGACACCACTCTTGCAGTTTGCACGGAAGTTCACACGAATTTTCACCGGTGAAAGCGGGGCTATGATCGTTCGTGCGACAGGGCTTGATAAAGACGGGCAATCCGTATTGGGAGAGTGGAAACTCATAGCCAAAAACGGCGACGGGCCGAACGTGCCGGTGATGGCGGCTGCTGCTGCAGTGCGGGCCCTGCTTAACAGCCGGCTTCCAACCGGTGCACAAGCTTGCGTCAATGTGCTGTCATTAGCCGCAATTGAGCATGAAATGGGAACCTATGACATCGAAACATCAATCAGCTCCACTTAGCACCTGAGCTTGCAGTCTCAATGCAGCTTTTAGTTCAGAAACCAAATGGTCAAATAGCGCCCTCATCAGCTGGCTGCGATGCAGATCGGCATGAGCTACGATGTGCACGTCAAACGCGATGTTGATCGCATCGGGCAACACGCGTTTAACCTTGGCCGCATTAAACGCGAGTGTCATGCCAGCGCCTAAACCCATGCCGGCTTCTGTGGCCGCAATTTGCGCCAGAATGCTGTCAGACCGGAACACAAAATCAGAGCGTTTCACTGGCAACCCAAAATCCACCATGGCTTTCAAGAGACGGTCGCCTTGATCTTCGCCTATCAGCCGGTGCTTGGAAAAGTCTAAAATGTTTTCGACGGGCCCAACCCGTGCCAAATATTCCGGGGTCGCGTATAATCCGACATAGACTTTGCCGACCATTGCCATCACCAAATCCGGCTGGCGTGGGCGGTATAGCCTCACAGCGATATCCGCTTCCCGTCGCAGCAAATCATTGGTCGAATTGGTTGCGATCAGTTCCACGGCCACTGCCGGAAACGCCTTTTGGAATTGCACCAGAATTGGCGGTATAAGATGGCTGCCAAAGACTTCCGGCACGCTGAGGCGAACCGTGCCTTCAATCGCGCCGGTCTCGCGCCCGC
>JANMFT010000269.1:0-5889 GCA_031374255.1 Limoniibacter sp.
CACCCTTGGCGCGGCGAGCGGCGGCTTCGGCGGCGGAAAACACCAATGCGCCCGTGGCTGCGCCTGGTGATGCCGCAAGGCCGGTTGCGATGACATCGCGTGTGGCTTTTGGGTCAATCGTGCGGTGGATCAGTTGTTCGAGTGATAAAGGGTCAATGCGGACAAGCACATCTTCGGGTTTGGCCACGCCAGCCTCTACAAGTTCGCACGCGATGCGAAGTGCTGCTTTGATGCCGGGTTTGGCGGGTTCAGTGGACATGGCAAAAACCTCTCCACCGCTAGCGACGAATTCAAACTTTTGCGCGTCGTGAAAAGTGGCTTCAAGCCGGGCTGCCAACTGCTCCAACGCACCAAATACTTCCGGTTTTTGATTCTCCAGATTTGATGCTTGTTGGCGTTGAGCTTCAACTTGGGTTGCTGAAACCGGTAGCTTTTTAGGGTTCGCGCCAAACCACAACCCATGAATGGTTTTTGAGCCATTTTCAAGCGAGCGACTAATTACACTACCGGCACACCCATTGCCATCAGCGTCAAAAATCACCTGCTTTTGCAGCATTATGGCAAGGCCTCCGGTATGGCCTATGCCGTTAAGCTCTCGAAAGGCTGCGGGGCGCGGTGCGTTCCAAGACGCGATACCCGCGAGTATTGCTTCCATTATCTGCTGATTTCGGTCAGCCTCAAACGCCACACCAGTTTTTTCAGCATATACAAGTTCAACAACCTCGCACATGCGTTGGTCAGACGCTTCATACTCGATCATGTCTTCGAGCACTTCTTCAAAAACTTCCGGGCCGATCCCTTTAGCAAATTCGGCATATGCGACAATCATTTCGCGGCGTTTACGCCAAGCGAAATCCTCGCCATAAAGTACTTTGTGAGCCAAAAACCCGGCCTTGGTTTGCCCCAGGCCGAGTATGGTTTGCATAAGGCCCGGCACTGCAAGAACCGGCGACAAACGCACTGCAGTAAGAGTGTCATTGTTGACGCCAAATTCCTGTAAAAGCCTGTCTAAATTGGCGGCGAGCCAAGATTTGGCTTTGCCCGGATTTAACAAAAACTGATCGATTAGAGAGACCGGCAGAACAAGGCTTGGCGGCACGTTGATTCCCGCCTGTACCATCGTCGCTAGGTCAGCGGCTTTACGGCCAAGCTGGTTCACATCCGCCGTCAATGGCGGGGCAAAACCTTTGCCAAACAGAGTTGTGTCTTGGTTCATAACGGCCCCTTACCATTCAGTCGTAACGGGCAAAGCTTAAATTTTCCAGTGCGATAAATCCGCTGCCTTCAAGCAACTTCGCGAATTTGTTCCGCAGTTTGCAAATCAACAGACACCAATTGGCTGATGCCTTGTTCAGCCATGGTTACGCCATACAGCCTGTCCATGCGAGCCATGGTGATCGGATTATGCGTGATCACCAAGAATCTTGTTTCAGTGGTGGCTGTCATTTCGTCGAGCAAATTGCAGAAGCGCTCAACATTATGATCATCCAGCGGCGCATCCACTTCATCAAGCACACAAATCGGTGCGGGGTTAGTGAGGAACACAGCAAAAATCAGCGACAGCGCGGTTAGCGCCTGTTCGCCGCCAGACAAAAGCGTCATGGTTTGAGGGCGTTTACCAGGCGGGCGGGCGAGAATTTCAAGCCCGGCCTCTAAGGGATCATCGCCCTCAATCCACTGGAGCTCAGCCGTACCGCCGCCAAACAAATGGGTAAAAAGCCGCTGAAAATGCGCATTGACCTGCTCAAACGCAGTCAGCAACCGTTCGCGGCCCTCGCGGTTAAGACTCTGGATGGAAGCGCGCAGTTTCTTCACCGCTTCAATCACATCTTCGCGTTCAGAAACCAAGGTTTCCAATTGTTTGGTGAGTTCACTTTGCTCTTCTTCAGCGCGTAAGTTTACCGCGCCCAACCGCTCGCGCTCGCCGCGCAAGCGCTCCAACTCACGCTCGATTTCTCGCGGTGACGGCAATGCCATATCAGCAGGATGCTCAGCAATTTTCAGCGCGGCGGCAGGTGCAACACGCAAAATTTCGGCAATACGGGTCTCGGTTTCAGCGCGGCGTTCAGCTGCAGAATTGGCCCGTTCTTCGGCCCGCCCGCGCTGCTCGCGGGTTTCGGCCAAGGCTTGCAAAGTGTCATTGGCGGCACGGTCAAAGGCTGCCTGTTTGGTTTCAGCTTCTGCCAGTCGATCAGCGGCGGCGCGGCGTGCAGTCTCGGCGTGTTCACGCTCACGGCCAAGCCCGCGACGCTTTTCCAAAAACTCATCGGGCGCATCTTCAATTGTCACTAATTCCTGGCGCGCCTCGACCAAGCGGGCATCCAACGCAATGATCTGCGCTTCAGCGCCAGTCGCCCGCGCTGTCCAACGCGCACGGTCATCTGCGATGGCTTTGATGCGTTGCGCCCGCGCTTCATTCTCGCGCTTTAGTCCATCATGTGCCAAACGCGCTTCAGATGCGGCACTGCGCGCCTCGGCAATCTCAACAGATTTTGTGGAGATCACTGTTTCCAAGGCAGACAAATCCGGCAAACTTGTCTGCAATTCTTCATTGGTTGAAACAGTCGTTTTGGCGTCGTCTAATGTTTCTGCAAGACGTGCGCGCGATTGAACCAAGGCATCGCGCCGCGCGGCCAATTCGCCGGTTTGGCGTTCAGCCGAACCCAAAGCCTGACGCGCAATATCGAGGTCGCGCTGGGCAGTTTTCACAGTTTCACGCGCCAAACGGTCAACTTCACGCGCCTGCTCAACATTGGTCTTGGCATTAGCCAATGCAGTTTCAGCCAATTGAAACTGTTTGGTCGCGGCAATCGCAGCGACATCGAGTTCCGCCAGCCGGTTTTTCTGCTCTAAGCGGATTGCAGAAGCGGAAGTTGCTTCAGCGGACGCCACCAAGCCATCCCAACGCCATAATGCACCATCTTTGGAAACCAAACGCTGGCCGGGCTTCAATTCAGTTTTTAGCTGTGTGCCAGTAGCAGAATCGGCAACAACGCCAATTTGCGCCAAGCGCCGCGCCAAAGCATCAGGAGCGGTCACAAATACTGATAGCGCTTCGACGCCTGCTGGCAGTTTTGCATCATCAACTGCAATCTGTGAACCTGACCAGTGAGCGGGCGCAGAAGCATCAAGCGGCAAACCAAGATCATCGCCCAACGCAATTCCGAACGCTTTTTCATAACCACGTTTGACAGTCACTTGCTCAACCACCGGGGCAAACAACCCGGCGTTTTGGGCATTGAGCAATTTAGTCAAAGTCCGTGCCTCAGTATCGATCTGATCGCGGGCGGCGCGGGCCTCTTGCAAAGGCTGACGCGCCGCATCTTCGGCCACGCGCGCTGTCTCAAGCGCCTTTTCGCTATCGGCAATTGAGGACTCTGCACGGGCTAAGACGGCTGACACACGATCCAAATCGGCCTGCTTTTCACGCGGATCAGGCAGCGTCGAAATCCGTGCATTCAGGGCTTCTGTTTCGCGGTCGAGTTCGGCCAATTGCAAGCTGATCCGTGCGGCACGGTCGCTTGCCTCTTTTAGACTACGCATAATCGCGGCAGCCCGCGCCGTTGCCTCGGCGCGTTCAGAGATCAAAACCTGATGCGCGGTTTCCACAAAAGTCAACGCAGAAGATGCCGCCAGCATTTGCGCGTTGAGTTCGCTTTCGCGAGTCTGCGTACCAGCATCTGCAGCAACCAAACTTGTATGTTCAGCGTCCAGCCGCGCCAGCGTTGCAGCTGTATCATCCAAGATCGCCTGCTCACGAACCATATCGGCTTCAAGCTGTAAAACGCGGCGTTGCAACTCATTTTGCCGTTCGGCAAGGCGGCGGGCGTCGGCCTCAAGTTGTTCAGCGGCAATCCGCAAACGCTGTATCATCGCGCCGGCTTTGGCTTCCGCTTCGCGCAACGCTGGCAGACCAGCTGCGCTAACTGCTTGATCTTTAACGGCATTTGCTTGCCGCTCTGCTGCGCCACCCACCGCCAGTGTTGCAACTGAAAGGCCGGATTGCGCTTCGCCTTCAAGCGCTTTTGCTTCGGACCAGCGCAAATGCAGCAGCATGGCTTCAGCTTTACGCAGATCACTTGATAGCGATTTAAACCTTATCGCTTGGCGTGCCTGACGTTTCAGGTTTTCAATTTGGCTTTCAAGCTGGCTGGTTACATCATCAAGGCGCTCAAGGTTCACTTCGGTTTGCTTAAGCCGCAATTCGGCTTCGTGTCGGCGCGAATGCAGACCGGAAATTCCAGCGGCTTCTTCGAGCAACGCACGCCGCGCTTGCGGTTTGGCTTGGATCAATTCGCCAACTTTGCCCTGCCCCACCATTGACGGTGAACGGGCGCCGGTTGATTGATCAGCAAATAAAAGCTGCACATCTTTAGCGCGGGCCTCTTTGCCGTTTATGCGGTAGAGTGAGCCTTTTTCACGTTCAATGCGGCGTGAAATCTGAACATCATCGCCTTCATTGAATGCGGCAGGCGCGTTGCGGTCGCGGTTATCGAGATAGAGCCCGACTTCCGCCATATTGCGCGCAGGCCGCGTGCCGGAACCTGAAAAAATCACATCATCCATGCCGGAAGCGCGCATGTTTTTGTATGAGTTTTCACCCATCGCCCAACGCAGCGCTTCCACCAAATTGGATTTGCCGCAACCATTTGGGCCCACAATTCCTGTCAGCCCTTGACCGAATGAGAATTCCGTTGGTTCAACAAACGACTTGAACCCCGTGATGCGCATTTTGGAAAAACGCATCATGGGTGTCTGACCCTATGGATTGAGTTGAGGTCAGCGGCGCTCATTGATTATTTCAACAGCGGATCGATGATTGCAGAGAAGGCTTCAATCGACTTGTTGCCCGGATATTTTTCGCCGTTTACAAAAAATGTCGGCGTTGATTCAACACCCAGTTTTTCACCGGCTGCACGCACCGCACGAATTTTCTCGAGTAGAGCAGAATTCTGCAAGCAGGCATTGAAGGTTTCTTGGCTGTAACCGGCCTGTTTGGAAATCTGAAACAAAGCTTCGGATGGCTTTTCGGCCTTCACCCAGGTTGATTGCGACAAAAACAACGCCGAAAGCATCGGGAAATATTGAGCTTCATTGCAGCGCGCCAGCATAAAGCCCGCTTCGGCCAATGGGTCAAACGGGAACTCGCGAAACACAAAACGCACCTTGCCGGTGTCAACATATTTTTCTTTAAGAGCCGGATAGGTTGAAGCGTGGAACGCACCGCAATGACCACATGTCATCGACGCGTATTCCACTATTGTCACTTTTGCGTCGGCGCTACCGATTGCCATTTCCGGCAGAGCGCCCGGCGCCATCAGGGTAGCAACATCGACCTTGCCTTCGGATTTTGGCACTTCAACTGCAGACGCTTCAACCGGTTTTGTCTCTGCTGGCTTTGTTTCGGCAGCTGCAGTTTCAGCTGGCTTTGTCTCAGCAGGCTTTGTCTCAGCAGGCTTGACTTCGGCTGGCTTTGCAGCCTGTTCAGTTGCGGCAGGCGCAGCAGGTGCTTCGGCTTTTTTATCGTCGTTGCAAGCCGACAATGCCAATGCTGATACCAGCAATGCGCCAAGGCCCAATTGTTTAAAGGCAACAGAAAAACTCAACATAGAATCACTCCAATGGTCGGAAATATTTGGTTGTTAACCAGCCAAACGCTGCGACTTTGCTCTCATTAGGGCAAAATCCTGTCCGGAAGTTATTTTATTCGGTTTGTAACGGTTGAAGCAAGGGTTGCCCTGCCTTCGTCACCAGCTAAGTTGATTATTGACGCTTTGCAGCCAAAACATTAGCGCCGAGTATCGCCAATGCTTCGCGAAGGGCATCATTCTCAACATTCACTACTTTGGCCGCCGCTGCTTCAACATGCTCTGCCAAGGGTTTTGGCCG